>CAYYBV010000413.1:0-1502 GCA_964469675.1 uncultured Verrucomicrobiota bacterium | reverse complement strand
GAGTATACTTGCTTGGAATCAGAAACGTGCCTTATTACGGAGATTGACCATGCCAACCTGGATTAACGAAGGTGGAGCAGGCCGGGAGATATCGAGCCGGGAAACCGATGCCTGTCTCAAGCGCGTGGCCGATGCCTTGCCCACGGGCCTGAAAAAAGTGCTGCTCATTCCTCCGGATTTTTCGCGCTTTCATTCCGGGGCCGGAGCAATTTGCAGCCGGTTTTATAAGCTCCTGGCGAAGCGCGCCACAATCGAGATCCTGCCGGCCCTGGGCACGCACCGGCCGATGACCGCGGCCGAAATCACGCAGATGTTTCCCGGCGTGCCGCACGACCTTATACGCGTTCACGACTGGCAGAAAGGTTTAACCCCGATGGGTGCGATACCCGGGGAGCGACTGAAGGAACTAAGCGGCGGCAAGGTGGATTATGCTGTTAACATCGAGATTGATCAGCTCATTGCGCGGGGTAAGCACGATGCCATTATTTCCTGCGGACAGATTGTGCCCCATGAGGTCATCGGCATGGCCGGTGGCAACAAGAATATCCTGGTTGGCTGTGCCGGGCCGGATACCATCAACAAAAGCCATTTTCTGGGCGCGGTCTGCAACATGGAAAGCATCATGGGCCGCATTGAGAGTCCCGTGCGCACCCTGCTCAACGAGGCCGAGGACCGTCTGTTGGCGCACTTGCCGCTCATCTATGTCCTGACCGTGCGCGCCAAGAATGCGGGCGGGGAACTGGTAACGCGCGGACTTTTCGCCGGCAATGATCGCACGAGCTATGTCTGTGCCGCCCGACTTAGTCAACAGGTTAACATCGTCAAGACCCCGCGTCTTAAGAAAGTGGTTGTCTATCTTGACCCCGATGAATTCAAGAGCACCTGGCTGGGCAACAAGGCCATTTACCGCACGCGCATGGCCATGGCCGACAATGGTGAACTGCTGATCCTGGCGCCCGGCCTGGTCGAGTTTGGCGAGGCGGAGATCAACGAGCGCATGATCCGGCGCTATGGTTATCGCGGCACGCCGGCGACCCTGCAGGCGGTGGCGAAAGATGCTGAATTGCGCAACAGTCTGGGCGCCGCCGCCCATCTGATTCACGGTTCCAGCGAGGGCCGTTTCACGATAACATATGCGCCGGGGCATTTAAGCCGCGCTGATATTGAAGGTGTTGGCTTCCGCTATGCCGACTTGCAAACGGTTTTGGCGCGCTATAACCCGGCGAAACTGGCCGATGGGTTCAATACCCTGCCGGATGGCGAGGAATTTTATTACATTTCCAACCCGGCCCTGGGTCTTTGGCAGGCTGAGGCATGAAGCAAATGGCCAACGCCCAACTCCGTATGTTAAATGAAAACAGAAATTTCTGATAATTCGATATTAGCCTAAGACACTCTGCAGCAAAAAGGAAACGCGAAGAATGCCGAGCAAGCCGTTGAATCGAAGCCTGCACGCCGCGAAAACGACGAAGCAGGATGAGTTTTACACCCAGCTCTCGGAC
>CAYYBV010000412.1:0-1508 GCA_964469675.1 uncultured Verrucomicrobiota bacterium | reverse complement strand
ACCGTTGGTGTCAACAGCCAACGCGTAAACCTGGGGAAAACTTCCGCCGCTTATTCTTGAATATAGATTGGTCCAGTCTGAACCGGCCCCATTCCACTTTGCGATCCTGCTCGCCGTTGATCCTCCCGCGTTTGCGAACAGCCCGCCGACATATAAATCACCGCCGCGATCACAGGAAAGCACGCGCACAGTGTTGTCTACCCCACTGCCCAGCGCGTTCCAATTTGTTCCATCCCACTTCGCAATCCTGTTCACGGCCACTCCGCCGGCGTTCGTGAATTCGCCGCCCGCGTATAAATGCCCGTTCGCATCAACCGCTAAGGCGCGCACAACGCCGCCGACTCCGGCACTCAAATTGGTCCATACACAAGGGCCCGGCATAAGATCGCCGCCGATATGGCTCTCGCTCGCCACAATTCGATTTGTCACCGGCATGGCCGCATTCCAGCTGGTGTCACCTCCCTGGCTGGCCACCACGCTCACCACGCCGGTCGCCGTGAAACTCAAGATCCCGGCGTCGATGATCCCAGGACCAGACAGCACCGTAAAAATCACTGCCAAGCCGGAATCGGACGTCGCACTCAAGGTCACGGTGCCCGTTGGCATTTGATCGGGCACCGGCGGAAACGTAATGGTCTGATCGCGTTTCAGGCCCGCGCCGGCAAGCTTCAAAACAAATGGATTGAGCGCCGTGCTGTTGGCAATCTGCAAAGCTGCCTGGTGCGCGCCCACCGACTGGGGATTATAGCGGACCCGCAAATTACCGCTTTCGCCCGGCGCAATCGTGGACGGGTATTCCAATACCGTGAAATCCTCCGCCCCGTTGGTCGTTATCCCGGTAACGGTCCATAACGCCGAACCGTTATTGCTAACGCAAAATGTATTGGTCAAAAAGGCACCCCAGGAAAGCGAGCCGAAATCCGTGCCCTTGGCACCGCTTGCCGCCTCGCCGCTGGCAATCGTCGCGCCGTTCGTGCCCAAAACCGCGAACTCCGACGGCAGGTAATAAAATACGTTTGATTTTAGCGTCTCGCCCGCGCTGGCCGAAAAGACGCACACATCGCCCAAGCCGGGCGAAACGGCCGCACCGGTCCAAACCACCACCTGCGTGGAACACTGGCTTTCAATATTCGTCACGGATACGCCGCAAATGGTTATGTTCGTAATGTCGCCGAGCGAATCATCGCTCAACCTCCAGCCTCTAATGGTCACCCGCGTCCCGCCGGAAGCCGGACCATTGGTCGGGCTGACGCCCGGATCCTCAACCCAGGTCGGCATCAGCTTGGCAATATAGCCGGCTGGATTTCCGCCTGCCATCGTAAATGTTCCGCCCACGTATAAATTATCATTCGTGTCAGTTGCCAGCGCCAAAACCGAGTTGTTCAATCCGGCGCCGAATGAGCTCCAGTTCGTCCCATCCCACAGGGCGATATATTTGGCCTGGTTTCCGCCCGCCATTGTGAATTCCCCACCCGCATATAAATGCCCGTTGGTTTTAACCGCCAGCG
>CAYYBV010000411.1:0-1515 GCA_964469675.1 uncultured Verrucomicrobiota bacterium | reverse complement strand
CACCGGATTTCGGAACCTGTTCCGCGTGTGGCAGCGCCGTGAAGATCAGCGTCTTCCCGGCGCTGTACACCCCGTTACGGTCCGGAACTGCTGGCGAACATGCGGTGATGGACAATGAAGCCACTTGCTTTTATCACGCTGGCAAAAAAGCCGTGATTCCCTGCGATAGCTGCGGGCGTTTTCTCTGCGCGCTGTGCGATGTCGAATTGGAGGGGCAGCATCTGTGCCCTAATTGCCTGGAATACGGACAAAAAAAGGGCAAACTGAAACATTTGGATAAGGAGCGCGTGCTGTACGATAATATTGCCTTACGTGTGGCCATGTATCCGATCATCCTGGTGTTTTTCTGGTTTTTGACCTTTATCACGGCTCCGATAGCGATCTTTTTGTCGATTCGTTACTGGAACAGGCCGACCAGTCTGCTGCCGCGCACCAAAGTCCGCTTTATTCTTTCCATCGTGATTGCAGTCGCGCAGATTGGAACCTGGACCTGGATTTTGCTGGCCGCCTGGCTGTCATAGGAGCGCCGACATCCCTGTCGGCGTCATAGGAGCGCCGACATCTCTGTCGGCGTTAGTTATAATATGGCCCGAAAAAATACATCACCGTATCGCCGGTTGCCGGGTGGACGCCTGACGCGGTATTCCCTGTGGCAGGCCGATGATCATGTGCTCAATGTTCAGCGGCGTGAATTTACCGAACGGTATGAACGGTTTTACTTTCGCGATATTCAGGCCATTGTCCTGCACCGCACAGCCACTTTTGCGGTGTTGACCGTCATCTTTCTGTCGTTGACCGCCCTGACGGCTCTCCTGGCAATGACGCGTGAAAACACGGGCGTCATGGTGTTTTGGTGGATCATGACGGCGGCTTTTGGGACCGTGGCGCTGTGGAACTGGCGGCTTGGACCAACCTGCGTGTGCTATTTATTTACGGCCATTGACCGCTATCGCGTACGCGCCTTAAGTCGGATCAAGATCGCGAACCGGGTCATTGAGCGGTTGCAACCGCTGATTCAGCGCGCGCAACACGATCTGGAGGCGCAAGCCTCGCAGGCGCCGCCAGCCCCGGAAGCTGACGGCCAGGGGATGTACTTGCGCCAAACCCAGGTTACGCATACTCGTCCGGTAGAGCCTCCGCCGGTTATGCACTATCATGGCGCCATGCACATTGCTGTGTTTGTGCTGCTCTTGTTGAATGGTTTGGTGTTGTCGGGAGTCTTGCTCAGGTACGGTGCGCTGACGGTCGGAGGGTATGCCGCCACGCTGGCTGCGTTGGGCGTGTGCATGATTATTGCTCTGGTCAAACAATCCGGCACGGACATGCCCAGAAGTATCCAGGGCTTTATCTGGGCGCAACTCGGCTATATCATTCTGTCGCTGCTCATTGGCGTGATCTTTGTGTCTGTGGCATTTTTTACCTTTATACGCGATTTCGGCTCAGAACTGGTGAATGATGAATCAGCGGTGGCGAATATGCTCACGCATCTTTCGCCATCTGATTTTCCGGTGTTTG
>CAYYBV010000410.1:0-1525 GCA_964469675.1 uncultured Verrucomicrobiota bacterium | reverse complement strand
CGGCGGTCACTTTCAGAATAGCTTGGGAATCCGTTACCACAATGGATGGCGGATTCTTGAGATTGGCAAGGGTTGCGGCAAGCTCTCTTTCCTTGACCACAACGGCTGTCGCATCGTTGTCCAGCGTGTCACGGATAGTCTGCACTTGCGGAAGGATCAGCCTCCCCTTCGGAGCCTGCAAATCAATGGGCACTACTAAAACGGCAAAGCCGCCGGGGGGCAGTAAATCGCCGATGAGCGACGGCGTAACGAGAAAATCGGCCGGGGCCTTTTCCAGCAGTTGCTGCTTTAACGCATCCAGATAAGCCTGCCGCCCGGTTTCATCAGTGCAGGATACGGTTAAAACCTTCCCGGCCTTTTGCGTCAGCCTGTTCAGCCAGTCCGACGTTGGCTTGCGCAAATCAATTTTATTGACAACAATCAGAAAAGGAATGTTGCATTTCTGAGCTTTGGACAGGACTGTTTCTTCGTAATTTGTCCAGGTATCCGCTTCGGCCACCAAGATAATCATGTCGGCACGGTCAAAAACTTTCTCCGTCTTTTGCAGGCGCGCGCCGGATAATTCCGACACATCGTCCAGACCCGCCGTGTCCAGAAACAGAACCGGGCCGATCGGCAGCAGCTCCATGGCCTTTTCCACAACATCTGTTGTCGTTCCGGCAACGGGCGACGTAATAGCGATGTCCTGCCCCAGCATCAGGTTGAGCAGGCTCGACTTGCCGACATTGGTGCGACCCAGAAGGGCGATATGAAGGCGGTTAGCTTTCGGCGTGTTATCCATGTCTCTTATACCCCAGCGCCGTCAGCGCGAAAGGCGAGAGACGCTGTTCCACAATTTCCTCTCCCAGTCTTTGCTCCAAAAATTTGCGCATGTTTTTTTCAGTGCCCGCAGAAAACTCTTTCATCAGTTCCGTTGCCCGGTCATAACCGGTCACAGGCAGAAGCGCCGTAATCATCATCGTACTGGCATTAAAATACGCTGTGCATTTTGCTTCATCGGCGGTGATGCATTTTACATGCTCTGCCAGCATTCCGTCCATATGGATCAGCAAATCCAGTGATTCCAGCAGCGCGTCCGCCAGCAGCGGCAGAAATTCGTTGATCTGGAACGTGCCGCGGGAAGCCGCGGCGGCAACAACGGCATCGTTACCCATTACTTTCATGCCGGCCTGCATCGCCGCTTCCGCCAGAACCGGATTGACCTTGCCGGGCATGATGGAAGAGCCGGCCTGTAACTGCGGGAGGCGGATCTCTCCCAGAAGGTTCATCACGCGCAGATCATTGGCGATTTTGATCAGATTGACCGCATGGGCTTTTAGGATGGCGGAAACTTCCACATAGGTATCGGCATTGGCGGTTTCTCCCATGACGTTTTCGCCGCGGGAAACCCCTAGGCCGGTAACTTCCCGCAATTTTTCAATAACGGAAAAAATATAGTCGCGCGGAGCGGCAAGCCCCGTGCCCACGGCGGTTCCCCCAAGGTTCACCACTCGCAGGCGCTCCTCGCACTTGAACGTCCGCCAGC
>CAYYBV010000409.1:1184-1530 GCA_964469675.1 uncultured Verrucomicrobiota bacterium | reverse complement strand
CGCCAGCATAAAAACCTGGATACACTGTAATATGACTTTGTGCATACTGTACCCGTCTGATGATGATATCTAATGACATCCCGGCAGGAGTTAATAATGTAAATAATTGTGTTAGATTTCCGGGTTTACATCAAGGAATATTCATTTTAAAATTGAAATCTATGAAATCTCCTGGCACCAGGCCGATCCCGCGCCCGACCAGCTCCGGATTGGCGGCATAGAGCTGCGGAAAATCCAGCTTCAAGCCCATGAGTTTATCCACCGGGAAAACCACGTTGGTCGAGGCCGGCGCATTGGTCGTTAGCAGGGCAGCAAACTGCGGGTCGGCCACAATCGAGGCGCTTAT
>CAYYBV010000409.1:0-1172 GCA_964469675.1 uncultured Verrucomicrobiota bacterium | reverse complement strand
GCCGAACGAGAGGGGTTTGCGCTGCTCATCCGGCACCCGCAGGAAATAGCAGTTGTTTTTCTCAATGAAGTCGTCGGCGCGGCCAATGTTCACCAGCGCCACAGAGACCTTGGTGGGCAGGTTGTCGCAAACGATATTGTTATTGAAATATACCTTGCGGCCTTTCGGCGCCGCAAGGGAGCAGGCCGGGATCAGATTGCGGACAAAAAGGCTGTTTTCAATCCGGATATCCGGGCAATCGTAGGCGCTCAAACCTGAAAAACCGTTCATGATGACGCAGTTTTTCATGTGCAGGTTCTTTGAGTTCCAGGCCGTAAGAATTCCCGGCGAATAGCCGCCGCTGCGCCCGTCATGGAAACAGCGGGTAATGCTGATGTTGTCTCCCAGGTAAACCCTGAATCCGACATTTTTCCATCGGTGCGAATTGACGTCCGAGCCGTTTAGCTGGACCAGGTAGAAACCGTCGAAATGCAGGTGGCTCTTGGCGGTGACAACGAAAGAGCATCCCAGTGCCCTCTGCCAGCCGTCCATGGTGACCCGCTCGCCCGGCATGGCCTTGAATAATATGGGGGCGTTGGAATCTCCCGTGGCGCGGCAGCGCACGGTTTCCAGGTAGTTATTGGATGCAACCAGGACCGTGTCGCCGGCATTTACCCGGCCGGCCGCGTGCTGGAGGGTGCGCCAGGCGTTTGAGCGGTTCACCCCGGTATTGGCGTCACTCCCGTCGGGCGCCACATAGAACGCACAAGGGGCGGCATTCGAAGCAAGGGTCGTAAATGACACTGGCGCGCTGCCTGGAACAATGCGATTCGTGCTCCAGGTAACGTCCACGCCCCGCATCGCCTGGAGCGCCTTGAGGTTGAAATAATATTTACGGCCCGGAGCCAGCCCTGCCAGACTGTAAGAACCAAAGCAATTCACGTCAAACATGACCTTATTGGTGCAATCGGCGTTTTCCCCCCACCCCAGCTCGCAGGAGGCCGGCAGCGAAGTCCACCATTCCAGGTTGGCCGTGGTGGCGCTGACGGAATGTACCTTGGGCCCTACGAGCTTCAGTTCTTTTTCCCGGAACGCCCGCTCTGGCCCGATGGCCTTTCCGAGCGGACCGCGGCCGGCGAAGAGAGTGAAATTGGCCAGGCGGAGCTTGCCTCCGTTAAAAACAACTTTCGGGG
>CAYYBV010000408.1:0-1531 GCA_964469675.1 uncultured Verrucomicrobiota bacterium | reverse complement strand
GCAGGATTTGCTTGAGCGTCTGCCAGGCATACAACAGCCCTGCCGCCGAAGGCGCGCCGGCCACAATGCCCTGCTCCCCAACCTCGAGCGTGTAGGACTCGGGATGCTGGCCGGCGCAGGCACCGGGCACCACGCCGCGCCCGATAAAAAAATAAAAACCGGCGAGCGCGCCCGACCGGACTTGTGGTGCCGCTCCAAACTCACGGCTCCATTCTTCCGGAAGAATGCGCAGCAGCGCGCCGGCGGAAGCCCCGATCTCAATGACCGGACGCTGCAGCTCGTAAAACCCTGCCAACGGCCGCAGGACGCGCGGCTTGGGCAACAAGCGTAATTCGGCGCAAGCTCCAGCGGATGCACTCATTTTTACAGCCCTTTAGTTTGTATTAGAAGTCAAAATCCCGTTCGCCTTCCGGAAGCTTATGCCGGAAATTGACGCCCGGCCATCAGGAGCATCTGGTCGCGGGAAAAGCTCAATTGCGTATCGGCCAGCTCCACGGCATCTTCCTCAAGGATACTCTGACCGTAAACGGCGCCCGCCTCGCCTTTAGCACATTCGATTTCCGCCGCCGTAGAATCAATGTCGCGCTTGATCCGGGCCTTGAAATCAGGCGGCACCCTGTCCCATAAGGCATAAAAATACTCCATCTCCAGGCCGGCAAACTGCGCCTTGTTCCGTAATTCCATGACCCGGCAAACCATCCGGAAAAGCTCAAACACGGCCACATTGCGCCGGACCTGCGGCGCGAGGCGCGCCAGTTCCGCCAGAATGTGCGGCAGATAATTGATCGATGTATAATCAACCCGCGGACTGCTCCGCTCAAACAAAAAGTAGAGATCGCCGATCTGGCCATCCGGCAGACCGAAAAACTGGAAGCCAAAGCGCCTGTCAAAATCACGCAAATCCGCGTGGGTCATCTGTGACCACCCGGCCGCGCCCAAAGTGGCAATCCCATACCAGTCCAGCTCCGGATGGGCATTAATCCCCGCCAAACTGTGCCCGCGCGACCAGCTGGAAGCAATGACGAGCTCGGCACGGTGCTGCTTGCAGGCAATCGCAGTCTGCAGAGTGTTCAATTGGCCAGTAATGAAACGCGGCGCCACACACCCGTGAAACGAAACCCGGATACCGGAAACCAAGCCAAATTTCATTCCGGTTTTCGCCATCAACACCGCCGAAATATCTGTTTTGAACTCTTTAGGAAACTCCGGGTTATCCACCAGCGGCATGACCCACGCCTGCGCGGCCGGAGTCAGATCCTCGTAATAATGCGGGACCGGCCTGCCGGCCGGCAGTTGATCGATCTCCCCGTTGGGCCGTTTCAGCCATTCACGGCTAACGCCTCGATTTAAGACGAACAGCGAAGTCGATAATGGACCGGTATGCCCATAGCCCCAGTCGACATAAACGGCATCACGGTCCAATTGATTGATTAAAGGATCACCCTGATGTTTAGAGATAATGTCGCTCCAGACAATCGGCGTGAACCCCCGCTCGCGGACATATTTACAGCAACGGTTAGCCCAATTAACA
>CAYYBV010000407.1:0-1533 GCA_964469675.1 uncultured Verrucomicrobiota bacterium | reverse complement strand
TCCCATCTTTAAAACAATGCGTTCACATCCACGATCAAGGCTACTTTCCCATCGGCCAATATGGTGGCGCCAGCAATGCCATGCATGCTCTTCAATGGCTCGGTCAAGGTTTTAACCACAACCTCCTGGCGCTCCGGAAACCGATCGACCACCAACCCGGCTTTTTTGCGCCCCATTTCAACGACAACGATGGCGAGCCGCCCTTGTGTTTGTCGCCCGGTTTGCGCGGCATGCGCGTCAACCGCCAGACCGGCGACAGATTGATCTCCGGCCGCAAATCCAAATCGCTCGCGCAACCTGATCAAGGGCAAGACTTCGTCACGATAAGGGATTACCTCGTGATGTTCCATCATTTTGATGACATCAGGTTTAATTATTGCGATTTCAATGATATTGATCAGCGGGATAGCATAAGTTTCATCGGCCACGCCAACCAGGAGCGCCTGAACGATGGCCATGCTGAGCGGTAATTTTAAAACGAAGCAACTGCCTTCATGCGGCTTGCTTTCAATTGTCAAAAAACCGCCAAAAGATTCCACAGTGGTCTTGACGACATTCATACCCACGCCACGGCCGGAAGCCTCGGTTACCGCCGCACTGGTGCTGAAACCCGGCGAGGCAATCAGCAGCAGCGCGTCTTCCGCGCTTAATTTGGCCGCTTTTTCTTCAGAAATTATCCCCGTTTGGATGGCGGTTTGTTTGATCAGTTCGGCATCCATCCCCCGCCCGTCATCAATTAACTCAATGATCACAAACGCCTTTTCGTGCCGGGCCGACAAAACGACTTTGCCAGCCGGCTGCTTGCCTGCCTTTTTGCGTTCGGCGGGCGATTCGATGCCATGCACTACGGCATTCTTAAGCAGGTGAACCAAGGAAATGTTGATCTCATCCAGTATGGTTCGGTCCAGCCCAATATCCGCACCCTCCACTATAAAATCCACCTCTTTCTTTTCCTGCACGGCCAGATCGCGCACCAGTCGCGGAAACCGGTTGAAAATATAATCCATGGGCACAAGCCGCACATCAATAATTTCGGCCTGCAAACCATCGGTCAGCCGGCGCATCTGATCCAAGGCTTCATTTAATGACTTGTCATTCAATTCCCGGGCAATATTCGTTAATCGCAATTTGTTGATCACCAACTCGCCAACCGTGTCCATTAAACCATCCAGCTTTTTCAACGGCACCCGCGCCATTGGCGCCTCGGCCACCGATTTGCCATTGTCCTTCGACCTGGTTATCCCATCAGCTGAAGCCTTTTGCTCCACTAGTTCATTCAAGGATAATGACGCCTCGCCCGACCTTAAGGGCTGGAGGATGACCGCGGTCACATCCTGAATCGCCTTGACTTTTGCGCTGATCAAGTCCGGCTGCTCATTGGTGACAAACAAAAAATCAAAATGTCCGGTAAATTCGCCGGCGCCCAGTTGTTTATAAAGCAATTCCGGGCTGACCACCTTGCCAAGATTTTGCAGGGCTGATCTGCCCCCACCAGCGGTGCCAAACTCTATGTTAGTTTTTCACCGTCTTGAC
>CAYYBV010000406.1:0-1552 GCA_964469675.1 uncultured Verrucomicrobiota bacterium | reverse complement strand
CCGGGCAAACCAGCAGCAATCCCGGCGTCAAATGCGCGGCCGCGGCCGGGCCTGGAGCGCGACAGGCAAGCCGCCATACGGCGGTTGCTGGCATTGAATTATCTTTTCCCGGCACCGATGCGCCGGAAAGCGGTAGAACCCGGGATAAAATCAAAGCCGCGGACAAAAATAAAAATTGGCGCGTTTTCAGAGAAACATCCTAAAATCATACGATTGAAGAACCGTCGCAAAAATGGTTGCTGGCAAGATCGGCGTTAGCGTCAAAGCAAGGCAGTTTCCATGCCGGAAACTGAAGGGGGATTATTTTCTCTTGACGGGGCCTTTAATGGGTGACCCCATGGCTTTCCGGTGATGGCATTCTTTTCATCAATTCAAACATCTCGGGATATCGCTGCCTAAGATAGGCATAGATAAATGACGCATCCACTGTAGCCACATCATAATCAACCAGTGGCGTAATATGAAAAATATCTGGCGGTCTTATACAACCAGATAAATAAGCCGGCTTCCGTTCATTGGACAACTCCATAACAAACACAAGAATACCTCGCGGAACATCAATCCTTAATGTATCTTTTAATTGTCTATCCGCCCAGAATAAATCTTTTATCTCCTGACGGTTGGTAATACTCCAGAGCGGTCTTTCCGTCTTGAAATTGACTAAAGGCCATACACTTAGGCGTTCCTTGATATAGTATATATTAATTCTGGTTATATTAGTCACATACCCCGAATTTAGATTAAAAGCATCTAATGATGACTCCGAGGCTTTCTTATCATATAATCTTCTTGCGTTACTACCCTCTCCAAAGAAATAAGGATAAAACCAAAGCGATAACACAATCAAAATAATCGCCATGCCAATACAAAACAGCCACAAAAAACACCCGATTAAAAACTTGATTATTTTATTCACTCTGCAACTCCGCTAAATGTCATTTCAAACGCTCCTATTGTGCTGTATTCGGTGGCATAACCATTTTCCTGCAATCTTCGAAACGCGGCACTGACCGGATCAGTCCCGTGGAAATCATAATCGTCGGAAAAAGTGAATGCCACGGTAGTACTCCATCTGATGAAGCCGTTTGACAAGTTTTCATACGAAAATCGCCCGTTAATTCTAAACGGCAAGTTTCCATATGCGGCGCCTAAATCTGTATAAGGAATTCCTGCAAACACTCCGTAGTTTACAATGGGCCCAAATTGGTCATAATTTTGTGTCGTCAAATGTTGTGTTAGCGAATAAAAATAATCATTATTATAATTAGCGCCAAACGCCCCCGCGGAATTAAGCATACTGATTTCATTATCTAGCGCTGTTTCATCCCCCATATTGTCAAGCGAACGTACGGCGCGTCTTACCGCAACATCCCATCCCACGGCGGCAAATCCTGCAACAGCTATATCAACAATCGCCATGTCTCGCAAAGCATCATCAACGTCATAAAGTCCAAATAAATCACAATTGTTAGGCGATTTATTCCGACAATATAACCAATTATTCCCCCCATCGGGAAACCCGGCCGGATCGGGTTTGGTCCACCGGGCCAAC
>CAYYBV010000405.1:0-1554 GCA_964469675.1 uncultured Verrucomicrobiota bacterium | reverse complement strand
CAAGAAGGCCGGGGCGATTACCATTTCGCACCTGCGCTTCGGGCCGACACCGATCCAGAGTCCGTATCTTTGCACGCAGGCTGATTTCGTGGCCTGCCATAATTTTTCGTTCCTCGAAAAATACGACATGCTCACGGATGCCAAGGATGGGGCCGTGTTCCTGCTGAACAGCCCCTATAGTCCCGATGAAGTCTGGAATCATATGCCCGACGAAGTCGAGCGCCAGATCATCAAAAAGAAAATCAGGTTCTATGTGATTGACGCCATCAAGCTTGCCAAGGAGCTCAAACTGGGCGCGCGCATCAACACGATCATGCAGACCTGCTTCTTCAGTATTTCCGGGGTTCTGCCGGGCGACAAGGCCATTGCCGCACTCAAGAAAGCGATTCAAAAGAGCTATGGCCGCAAGGGACCTGAAGTGGTGGCGATGAACTTCAAGGCCGTGGATTCCGCCGTGGCCGCTTTGCAGGAAGTCAAGGTGCCTGCGCGAGCGGCTGGCAAGATCAAGATGCCGCCGGTGGTTGCCGCGGCAGCGCCCGGCTTTGTGCAAAACGTCACCGCCACGATCATGAGCCAGAAGGGCAATACCCTGCCGGTCAGTGCCATGCCCGCCGACGGCACCTGGCCGACGGGCACGACCAAATTTGAGAAGCGCAACATTGCCACGGACATTCCGCAATGGGACGCGGGGCTTTGTATCCAGTGTGGCCAGTGTTCGCTGGTTTGCCCGCATGCCGCCATTCGTATCAAGGTATATGGGCAGGAGCGTCTGGCCAAGGCGCCGGTTACGTTCAAGTCGGTGGAAGCCAAGGGCAAGGAATATGCCGGCATGAAATTCACCGTGCAGGTCGCGCCGGAAGACTGTACCGGATGCGGCGTGTGTGTGCAGAATTGTCCGGGCCGGGCGCGGGATGCGGCCACGAAACAGGAGACCGGCCACCGCGCGATCAACATGGTGTCGCAGCTGCCGCTGCGCCAGGCGGAAGCGGAGAACTTCAAGTTTTTCATGGATATTCCGGATATGGACGCCAAGCTCTACAACCGTTCCACGGTCAAGGGCAGCCAGTTCGTGCGCGCCATGTTCGAGTTCTCCGGGGCCTGCGAGGGCTGTGGCGAGACGCCCTACATCAAGCTGCTCACCCAGCTCTTTGGCGACCGGGCGCTGATTGCCAATGCCACGGGGTGCTCGTCCATTTACGGCGGCAACCTGCCGACGACGCCTTACACGACACGCGAGGATGGACGCGGGCCGGCATGGTCCAACTCGTTGTTTGAGGATAATGCCGAATTCGGCTATGGCATGCGCTTGGGGGTGGATAAGTTCCGCCAGTATGCCCTGGAACTGATGGATAAAGCGGGGAGTTGCGCCGGCAGCGGAGACCTGAAGCCGCTCCTTGACGAACTGCGCGGCGCCGACCAGTCCACGCCCGCCGGTGTCGAGGAACAGCGCGCGCGGGTGGCCAAACTGAAAGGGATTCTGGCCAAATGCAAGGACGGTGAATGTGCCAAGCAGCTGCTTTCCGTTGCCGATTACCTGGTAAAAAAATCGGTTTG
>CAYYBV010000404.1:0-1555 GCA_964469675.1 uncultured Verrucomicrobiota bacterium | reverse complement strand
ATTGATTCCACGGCGGCGGAAATAAAATGTACTAAAGCCGAGGCTTGCACGCTATATTGTCAAAACATATTGGCGGAAGATGCCGTGGAACTGACCGATACGCAACTTGGCTTTTCCCGCGACCAGATGCTCCTGATGGCCGGGCGTCAATTTTTGAAATGAGAGTTTGAACATAATGGGTGATAGGTGCAGCAGACAATATTACAAAATTAAAGTGGAAAGGAATTAAATGAAATCATTCTGGATGCATGCGGTATTATTTGTCGGGTTGATTTGCGGCAGCGCGGCAGCGGTTGTGGAGCAACAGCCGGTCCGATTGATGGCGGAAGCGGAGGATTTCACGGTCAAGTCCGGCGCGTGGGCGGTAGTTCCATATCGTGAAAATTATTATGCCTCCACTTTTGCAATTACCTTTCTTTCGCGCATGGCCTGTTTGGGCGCGCCCGAGCAGGTCGCTCCGGGGCAAAACGCCGTGGCCGAGCAGTCGGTTATTATTCCGCATGCAGGTCAGTTTGAAGTGTTGGCCCGTTATGAACAGCCCTACGATTTTTCCGCCGAATTCACGGTGGAAATTGAGCAGAACGGTAAGGTGCTTTACAAGGAAACCTTCGGCCGTTTGGCGGATCCTAAAATTTGGGGGTGTTCCGGCGATGCGCAGGCGCGGCGCAAGCCTATGCAGCGTTTTTTCTGGGGTGCGACGGATAACATTGTGTGGCAGGAAAAAAACACGGTACAACTTACCGCCGGCGCGGCGGTCATCCGGCTGATCGCGGCCCCCCAAATGGACGGTGCCGTTCCCCGTCAGCAGGCGGCTCGGCGGAATGTGGACGTGATCTGTTTGACGGATGACAAGGCTGGTCGCGAAGCCCAACTGAAAAATCCGCAGGCCCGGACCTACCTGGAAATGGATGGATGGCTGGTGCAGGATGGTGATCTCTATGTTCGCATCAAAAACCTTGGGACGGTCCCGGTGGCACCCGATTTGAACCCGACTAGTAGTCAGCATTCGCCCTACGATGTTCACGCGCGTGATTGGAAAAGTATTAAGGTGTTTAAGTCTGGTTATGCGCCGTCGCAAATATCCTATGAAATGGCGGGGCCGCGGTCGCTGGCGGTTGCCGCTAAATATCTGGCCCCTTGCCTGGGCACCAATCTGTTTAAGTCCCTGCCGGATGATCAAAAACTCCCGCCGGGCGCAGTGTCCGGCTGGGTGCCCATGGGGCAATTACTGGATGCGCTGAATGACTCGATTTGGAGCATTAATACCAAGGAGAAGCTTGGCCTGGAATTTGCCGTGCCGGACGGCAAGGGCGGGTTGCAGACGGTCAAAACCATTGAAGTCAGCGGTGATACCAGTTTTGAGATGCCGGGCAACCTGGCGCCTAACCCGGCTTTGGCAAAAATATTGAAAGACCGTTGGTGGCTCCCGGTTATCCGGACGGTTCCCGAGTCCTTGACCTGGCTCAAGAATGAGGTGGCCAAATTCCCGAAAAATGGTTCAACGGCGAAGCGATTCCTGATCTATAACATAATGGGCTGGGGCGGATTGGATAAT
>CAYYBV010000403.1:0-1564 GCA_964469675.1 uncultured Verrucomicrobiota bacterium | reverse complement strand
GCCTTGACTTCATCCAGATCAACTTCAGGATGGAAACGGATGCCGCCCTTGTAACAACCCAACGCATCGCTATGCTGAATGCGGTAACAGTTAAACACCTTCATCCCACCGCGGTCGAGCTGGACCGAGGCCCGGAACATAATCACCTTGTCGGGAATGCGCAGGCGCTCCAAAATTTCCTGGCCCGGAAAGCGCTTTTTAAAATTCAGGATGTCGGCTGTTTTCTCAATCAGGCTGATCGCATTATCCAATACATTTGCCATGATGAAATCCCTTCCTTTTGTTATTTATATTATTGAATTAATTGAATAACATATGCGGTGTTAGATTTCAAGCATATAAAAACCGAAAAATAACAACCGATCACCAGCGGATTATGCACCTGGAAGATCTTAAGCAAAAGCTGGCGCAATCCAGCCAACCGGACAGTCGGCGCTTTCACGCGCTGATGGCCCGCCGGGTTAAAACCATTCTGATGGTCTCGACCAGCTATGAGGCGTTCAGCCTCTCCTGGGACGGCAGCCTGACCGAGGATATTTATGGCACCTATTCCCTTTTACACCTGCAGAATGTGCCGCAAATTACCACGGTCACATCCGGCCAGGAAGCGCTCAAGAAGCTGGCAAACGAAAAATATGATCTTGTATTGGTATCGTCCAATCTGGCCGATATGACGATTACCGAATTCGCCCAGGCCGTCAAGAGCGCCGTTCCGGGACTGCCGGTGGTTGTTTTGATCTTCGCCCTCGGCGGCCTGCCGGCAATTTCGGCCACCGCCTATAACGGCGCGGACTACATTTTTGCCTGGCAAGGCAATGCCAAGGTCCTGCTTTCGATAATTAAATTAGTCGAGGACGCCTTGAACATCGACCGCGATATTCAAATCTGCCGCATTGGCGTTATTCTGGTAATCGAGGATTCCATCAAGCAGTACTCCTTCTTCCTGCCCAACCTCTACGCCCTGCTCATGAAGCAGACTTTTGCGCGCGTGCCCTACGGTATTGACGAAAACGACCGCCAGCTTCAAACGCGCACGCGCCCCAAGGTCGTGCTAGCACGGACCTTCACGGAAGCCGAGGCATTCGTCGAGCGCTACAAGCCTTTTCTGCACGGGGTAATCTCCGACCTGCAGGTGGCCGTGGAAGGCAAAAAAGAACCGATAACCGGCACATCCTTCCTGCGCCACCTGCTGGAAACGATCCCGGGCCTGCCGATCCTGCTGATGTCGGCGGACGAGACGGCGGCGAGTGTGGCGCGTGAGCTGGACGTCGAGTTCGTGGACAAAAATTCGCCGCGCTATGTCCGCCAACTGGAAGATTTCTGCATGGGGCGCCTGGGATTCGGCGACTTTGTCTTCCGTGATCGCCGCGGCCGCGAAATCCTGCGCGCCCACAACCTGCGCGCCTTCGAAAACGCCCTCCAAAGCGTGCCGGAAGAATCGATCGAATTTCACAGCCGGCGCAACCAGTTTTCGCACTGGTTGCTGGCCCAGGGCGAGGACGCCCTGGCTGAACTTTTGCGCCCCCTGCAGGCGGCGGACTTCAAATCGCTGGCCGACCTGCGC
>CAYYBV010000402.1:0-1564 GCA_964469675.1 uncultured Verrucomicrobiota bacterium | reverse complement strand
GGCGCGACGCGATGGCGGACCTAATTGAACAATCGGATTAGGATTACGCTTATGGATCATCGGCGGCGCGCGGGATGCAGCCGGTGAAATGTCAAGCCGCCGATTTTTGCGTTGGGGTCAAAGAATGATTGTTCCGCACCGTAGACTCCTGCTATCATCTGCTTATCTTTTCAAACGGCTGTTTTATTGATGAAAAGTCGCCAAATTAGCTGTTCTCGCCAAAGCGTCAGAACAAAATTCGGTCTTTTAACCGGGTGCATGTTGCTGGGGTTGCTGGCCGTTTTCTATCTCGGAGGGCGCTTCATCCTCGTGCATATGCTGCGGCAAGCCGAGAAGAACATACAGGCCATAGGTTCCGACATCAAAAATATGGTTTACGGAGAACTCGTTTCGGTTCAGCGCGTAGCGCACAGGATGTCAGAGAATCTGCCGGCGTCAATCGAGGATATTTCAGAAGAGTTCCTGCGCGCGCAAATCTCGCGCGCCGCCGCTGACACGCCGGTCACTTTGGTTGTGGCTCTGAGCGCCGAAGGTTACTTCGCCAAAGGCTTGTTTATGACGCCGGGCGGCGCTGCCAGACCGGTCGAGGAGTACGAGATAAAGACTTATTTCTCAAAAGACTCCCCGTTGCCGTCCGCCATAAGGGAACGCCTTGCAGCTTCCGGGCTGATTATCTTCAACGGGGCGCCGATGTTTTTTGCTTTGGCTCCGCACAACGATCCGCAGGGACGGGTCAACAGCTTCATCGTGCTGGGGGCGCCTTTTCCCAGTGTCTCTCTGGCCAGCTGGTTCAACCAAATGACACACGGCATGCATGTGTCTCTATCCGAACGCTTGCGCCATCCGGTTGCTCAGCGCCCTGACGGCAGCGATAACCAGCCCCTGCTGCTGCGGGCCGCCCCGGTATTCAAAGAGGCAGTGAACTACTATGCGGGCGGCCGATGGCATCTGGGCGAGAACAGTTTCGAGGCGGTTTTGCCGGTCAACGACATCATGGGCAACGAGGTCTCGGCCATCTCGATCCGCATGCCCGGCAGCTTCTCTTCGCTGGCAAGCATCGCGCTGGGCTGGCTGACATCCTTCACGTCGATTGTCGGCATCATTTTCGTGCTCCCGATGTTCTGGCTGCAGGCCCGGTTTTTGCTGAATCCGCTCTCTACTTTGGCGGAGCGGATCAGGGAAATAGGCAAGAAGCACCTTGACGGCAACTGCGCTAAACTGGTCTGGGCGAAAAATGACGAGTTCGGCGTACTCGCCGAGAGCGTCAACGAGATGATCGCGGCGCTGGCGGACAAAGCCGGTAAAATCATGGCGCACGAACAAAAGCAGAAGGCCCTGATCGCGGGCATGCCTGACGGCTTGTGCCTTTTCGACCGCAATGCCAATATCGTCGCCATACACAAACAGCCCGACTACGCCCGGCCGGTTCCCGGACTGCTTGCGGGGCGCCCCATATCGCCGCCAATTTTCCCTGACACCGACTGCGAAGCCATGGGCAAGGCCATCGATGAGGCCTTCCAGTCCAGCGGCATCCAGATGATCATGCTCTGCTGCCGCGAGTCGG
>CAYYBV010000401.1:0-1575 GCA_964469675.1 uncultured Verrucomicrobiota bacterium | reverse complement strand
ATGGCCACGGCCGGGCTCAAGCCGGAAGATTTCATCGACCGCACCAACCCGCCGCCCGCCGGAGTAACCCCGGACCAGACCAATTTCTGGCAACACGTGCGCACACGCACAATCGCCGACCGCGAAACCGATCCCACTGGTGTTTTAAACAGCATGAAACTTTGGGCGGCCGTTTATCCCACCCGCTTCGGCAACGCACGTACGGCGATCCGCCAGGCCTTTGGCACCAACGTGCTGGTGACCGCCAACGTGCATGACGCCCATTTTCTCAAGGGCATGCTGCTGGATGTGGACCCCTGGCTGATGTATTCACAACAGGAGACGCTCGATGTGCCCCAGGCCTGTGATTATAATGCATATTTTCCGCCCAGCGAAGAATTCATGATTGACCTGATGCGCTCGGCGCTGCAGCCGCATGACAAGCCGGTAGACGCATATTTCGCCGCCCAATCTTCCTATCAGACCAAATCCCGGCAAAGCCTGCGCCTGCGCGCCTTCGGCGCCATCGGCGCCGGCGCACGTTCGATTTCGTTTTACGAATACGGCCCCCGCTATCGGGCCACCGAAAACTGGTATGACACCGATCGGCCGCGCCTGCAGACAATCGGCGACATCTGCCATGCCGTCGGCTGGGCGGAAGACATCCTGCTGACCGGCCGGCCGCGCCCGGCCAAGATTGCCATCATGTACGCCCGCGAAAGCGACATGTGGGATCAGCTTGATATTGGCAATGTTTATGCCGACGATCGCCGCAAAATCTATTATCTTTTACGCAACAGCCATTTTGACGTTGATTTCATCAACGAGGCCTGTTTGCCGGCCGCCGACCAGCTCGACCGGCTCAAGGTGATTTTCCTGGCCCAGCGCTGTCTTACCGCCAAGGCGGCCGCGCATCTGCTGGCATGGGTGGACCGCGGCGGGACCCTGATCGGCATCCTGGGCGCCGGACGCCTGGATGACCTGGCCAAACCGCATACAGTCATGACCAAGGCCTTCGGACTGGCCGCCCTGGAAGTTGACGAGGCCGCCGCCAAATCCCGCACGAATGCCCCACCCTCCCGCCGGATCGGATCGGCCGAAGGACCGGCAACACACGGCGTCACCGCCACGCGGGTTACACCGGCGGATACGGCCAAGGTCCTGGCCAAATTTGACGATGGGTCACCAGCGGTGCTCCAACAGGCGCGCGGCAAAGGCAGCCTGATTTACGCCGCCTTCCTGCCGGGCAGCTCCTACCATAAAGATGCCGTCTATAAGAGCGGATTATTAAGCAATATGCAAACAGGCATGCGCGAGCTGGTGACCGGCTGGCTGCCCCCGGATGTGGTGCCTTACTGTAAAACCGACAATGCGGATATCAGTGCGCGCCTGATCGAGGCGCCGCAGGGCGCCGTGGTGGTCTTGATCAATGCCAGCGGCACAAACACGGTGGACAAGGTTGTGGTGTCCGTGCAGGCCACGAAATACACCAAGGCCGTCAGTCTTGAAAAAGGCGCGCTCACTCTCGCGCGCCAGGGCGAAAGGCTGGAATTTACGCTGCCGCTGGACCTGACCGACATCGTGCGCCTTGAATAA
>CAYYBV010000400.1:489-1578 GCA_964469675.1 uncultured Verrucomicrobiota bacterium | reverse complement strand
GATGCACCATGCCGATGCCGTAATCGTTCGCGGCATTAGGGTTAGGGATACGCGCTTCCTTCCCATGGATTTTGATCGTTCCCTCATCCGGCTTATACAGGCCGAAGAGAACGTTCATAAGCGTGGTTTTTCCAGCGCCGTTTTCCCCCAGCAACGCCAGAATCTCCCCCTCGCGCAGTTGCAGGGAAGCGTGGTCATTTGCCTTTACATTGGCAAACGTTTTGACAATCCCCGTCATTTCTATTGCGAATCGTTCCATGTGCAGCTCCTTTGCGGATTGTAAGCTCACAGGGCGGCGGCAGGTTATGCCGCCTCCCCGGAATTCTGTTTGATCAGCAAGCGGTTGCGGGATGGCTTACCAGCCCCAAGCGCCGCAGTCCGTAGCCTCGGAAGAAACGACCAGCTCGCCGCTCTTAATCATTTCATAAACCTTGTTGACCTCGGCCTGCGTTTCGGCGCTCAGGTTGGGATTGGTGGCGGGGATGCCCACGCCGTCGTCCTTTACGCTGAACATAATCTTCTCGCCGCCTTTATATACGCCATCCTCGGTGCAGGCGCGGATCACTTCCATAATGGCCGCGTTGAGGCACTTGAGGGTGGAGGTCATCACGACGGACTTGCCATTGCTGAGCATGCCGTCCTCATAACGGTCGGTATCGCACATAACGGTCCATACCGCTTCCCCCGCCTCGCCCCTGGCTTTTACTTCATTGAGGGCGCCGGGGCCGCCGGCAATGTAAATCAGGTTGCAACCCTTGTCAAACAGCTGCGCGGCAGCCTGCTGGCCCAAGGCGTTATCCGTGAAGGAACCCACATAAATGAAGTCGCTGTTGTTAATGCGCACGTTGGTGGCGTAGTTTTCATTGGCATAGATGACGCCCTGTTGGAAGCCGGTTACGAACAGCCGCGTGGGAGGGATCTCCATGCCGTGCACGCCGCCAAACTTGCCTTCCTTCAGCTGTAGCGCGGAGGCAAACCCCGCCAAGAAGCCCGACTCGTTGGACTGGAAATCGATTGCCACAGTGTTGGGCGCGATCTCCTCGGCATCCGCGTCGGGCATCTGCCGCATCTGCAGCTCGATGCGTTCGG
>CAYYBV010000400.1:0-479 GCA_964469675.1 uncultured Verrucomicrobiota bacterium | reverse complement strand
GCGCTATCCAGGATGACGAACTTCACATCCGGCCAGCGGAACTGGGCGGTATGCACGACGGAGGCAAAAGTGTAGCCGGGCGTTACAATCATGTTGAAACCGGCGTCGATCAGGTTTTGCATGGCATTGAGATAATCTTCATCCGTGCTATCCGTGGCAAGGATATACTGGGACTCCAAGCCCAGCTTTGCGCAGATTTCCTGAATGCCTTCCCAGGTGGTCTGGTTGAATGCGCGGTCATCGATAACGCCGTCGCACAGCATGCCGACCTTCAGAGGGGCCTGCGCGGCGGTTTCCGCCGGGCCCTCGGTCTGGGCGCCCGCTTGCGGCTGCGCGGTTTCGCCGCCGGCCGCCGGGGTATTCGCACAGCCGGCAAAGGCAGCCATGGCCAGCGCAAATACCAGAACAATCGCTAGAGTCTTTTTCATATTGCTTTTCCTCCTCATGTGTGTTCTTGTTTTTTACCTTTATTACAAACC
>CAYYBV010000399.1:0-1584 GCA_964469675.1 uncultured Verrucomicrobiota bacterium | reverse complement strand
CAGCAGAAACTTGGTGCAGGATGTTCACAAACTGCAAAAAGCCGGTTTGCACATCATGGCTGGATTCATCGTCGGCTTTGATAACGACAAGCCTGACATTTTCGAACGGCAAATTCAGTTTATCCAAAAAAGTGGCATCATCGTTTCCATGGTCGGCCTGCTGCAAGCTCCTTACGGCACGCAACTTTATGAACGCCTTCGAGCAGAGGGCCGTCTCCTCACCGAGATGACCGGCGATAATGCGGATGGCTCCACCAACAACGTGACAAACATGGATCCCCGTGCGTTGTCGAAGGGATATCAAAGGGTGATCCAAACGATATTCTCGCCAGAGCATTTATATCCTCGCATTAAAACATTCCTGTATCTGTACAACCCCCGCAAATCGCCGGTTCATATGGAAATTGCGGAAGTAAAAGCCTTTTTACGGTCAATTTTTAAGCTCGGAATTTTCAACAAAGCCGGCTTGCGTTATTGGGATTTATTTTTCTGGACGCTGTTTCACTTTCCTGCCAAGTTGCCCCTGGCTATTACCATGACGATTTACGGATACCACTTCCAAAAGATTGCCGCGCAAGCTTTGCAAGCCAACCCTGTATGGATTGAAAAGGTACAAAAGGCCCGGCAGATCCGCACACAGGCTTTGATGGAACCGGGAGATTGAAAGTAAACTTGTTAATATAATGGCTATGCGCATTATTTGATCGATTCACTGTCAGAATGGCCGGTAAATTACCGGCCATTCTTCATCTCCACACCATATCGATTGTATACTCATAACTCAGGAATACTTTCACCCCTGTTGAGTGACAGAAAACGCATTCCGCATCTCATGAGATCGGCTAAAATCTAATTGTTCCCAAAACCTGTAGCCTTAAGCTGGAGGACTTATGTCCAAGTATATCCTTGCCATCGACCAGGGCACGACCAGCACCCGCTGCATCGTCTTCGATCACAGCGGCACGATCATTACAGCAGATCAGAAAGAACACCAGCAGTTTTTTCCCAGGCCCGGGTGGGTTGAGCATGACCCTCTCGAGATCTGGGCCAAAACGCTCGAGGTCATCGGCAACGCTCTTCGCAAAGCGGATCTGAGCGCAGCGGATATCGCCGCGATTGGCATCACAAACCAGCGGGAAACCACGCTGGTCTGGAATCGCTCAACCGGCAAGCCCTATCACCCAGCCATCGTTTGGCAGGACATGCGCACGGATGTGTATTGTAACCTGCTGGCCGCGGATGGCGGGCAGGACCGGCTACGCGATAAAACCGGGCTGCCGCTGGCGACTTATTTTTCCGGTCCTAAAATCCGCTGGCTGCTGGATAACGTCCCCGGCTTGCGCGCGGACGCGGAAAACGGCGAGGCGGTCTTTGGTAACATCGACACCTGGTTAATCTGGAATCTCACCGGCGGTCCTCGCGGCGGTGTCCATATTACGGACGTGTCCAACGCTTCCCGGACGCAATTGATGAACCTGCAATCACTTCAATGGGATGAGGAAATCCTGGCACTGATGGACATCCCGCGGAAAATGCTACCGAAGCTCAGCGCGTCGTCCAAGGTTTACGGGTATGCCGTTCAAC
>CAYYBV010000398.1:1178-1611 GCA_964469675.1 uncultured Verrucomicrobiota bacterium | reverse complement strand
CCAAAAAAATCGCCCTTGCCGCTTTCGTCAATGCCCATGTGGGGCGCATAGGCTTCGGGGTTGAGCATTTCCTCGTATCCCACGCCGACGTGCCCCAGCACCTTGGGTTCCAGCACATAGGTTATAAATTCCTGTGCCGCGCGGCCCTGGACCAGGCACTTGCCGCTTTGGTAAAGGATGATCTTGCAGGTGTCGGTTTCGGCCGCCACGGTGGCATAGGGAACCACGATCGGGCGATAGTTGCCGGAGCGCAGCACCTCGGTGATAAGCGCCTGCTGCGCCTCGTTCAGCGGATAGGTGAAGGATGTTTTTTGAGGTGCATCCATAAAATCCAAAAAATTCGTTGCGCGGCTTTAGCTTTGCCGTGCGCGCGCATATGCGTGCTACTGATACAATGGCCCTAACTTTGCGCACACGCGGAAATCGTCGCCGC
>CAYYBV010000398.1:813-1168 GCA_964469675.1 uncultured Verrucomicrobiota bacterium | reverse complement strand
CGGTCGGAAAATCTGGCTGGCCGGTATGTTATGCATGTCCACCGGAATGCGGAGCATGGCATTCAGCGTGATGAGGTCCGCGCCGATGAGGCCGAACGAATTGCCGTCGTGGTTCGGGCCGATGCGGTTCATGTATTCGATCGAAGACAGATCCCGCGGCGCCCAGTAGGTTTCCGGCCAGGTGGGGTCGGTCACTTTGCTGACATGATCGGCCACGTCTTTCGGGAGCCCGATCGTTGCGCCTTCGACTACCGAAAAGGTCGGCTGGTCGCCCACGACATTATAGCGGTAGGCGGTCATGGGGATGCCGCCGGGTGTGCGGTAATGGCTGGAGAGCCCATCGCCGGGGAAGTAT
>CAYYBV010000398.1:0-803 GCA_964469675.1 uncultured Verrucomicrobiota bacterium | reverse complement strand
AATCGCTTTGTCGGCCCGGATGGCTGCCGCCAAGTCCTGGATAGGCATAGCCTTGCCGCCCTTGATTAAAGCGACGATGTCCAAAGCGTAGTCCAAAGCGCCGGCGCCGGAATTGCGTTTATCAATGAATCCGTTGGGCGCGATCTTGCTGATATTCTTGCCGGTGGCTTTCCGGATGCTTTCCACGGTCCAATTGGTGCGGATATCGGCAAATAACTGCGGTAAGCCGGTCAGCAGGTTGGCGGCCAGCATGCCGATGCCGTTCTTGGAGTCGTTTTCGGTGGCCACGAGATAAGCCGCACGGAATCCGTTCCAATCAAATGAACTGTTAAGGAGCGATTCGGCCACATCGAAGTTCGGGTAGAGGTCGGTCCACTGGCGCTGGCCCTGGGTGCCGGCCAGGATGGCGTTGGCACCCTGGGCGCGCTCAACATTGGCCTTGAATCCCTGGGCGCGGGCGGTTTTTTCATCCGCCAGCTTGGCGTTGCCGATCATTAGGTCACGCGTAATCATCGTCATGAGGATACACTGGCGCAAAAGTTCGTCAGCCGGGTAGGGGCGTGTGCCCGTGCCAAATACAAACTTGAATTTTTGCTTCATGAATTTGAAGGCCCGATCCAGCTCCGCGTGGTCATAAAAACCCTGGTCGATGCGCCCCTTGATGGCCACCATGTCCACCGAGACCGTTCCCATGCCCAGGTAGTTGAGCATGATGTTGGGGCGGACGTCGGAGGCGAGGATGCTCATTTAGACGCCGCCGATGGACAGGTAGGTTTTTCCGCGCATCTGAGCGACGACGGCGG
>CAYYBV010000397.1:550-1611 GCA_964469675.1 uncultured Verrucomicrobiota bacterium | reverse complement strand
TGGCTTCAGGAGCAGGAATTCGTCCTGCCGCCGGGGGCCCGGAAGCTGCGCGTCACGTACTCCATGATCAGTCCGGGCACCGAACTGTTCTGCCTTCGCGAAGCCATCCAGTCGGGCAGTCTGGTCCAGCCGGGATACATCCTGGTCGGTACGGATGAAGCCGGGCAGCGTTGTTTCCTGTTTCCGTCACTGGCGGAAAGCTCGGCCTGTCATTGCAATCTCCGGGCGGTCGGCCCTGACTCGCTGCTGCTGCCGCTGCCGCCGGAAATCGCCTCGGAAGAGGCGGGCTTTCTCCGGTTTATCAACATCGGCCTGCACGCTTTCAATCAATTGGCCAAGTTGCCGGAAGCCGTCTGTGTGATCGGCCTGGGCCCGGTCGGCAATCTGGCGGCCCAAACGGCAAAATTATTGGGGTGCCGGGTCGTCGGAGCCGATCCCAGCGCCAACCGGCGTCAGCTTGCCACGGCCTGCGGCATTCCGGCGGCGGTTGCACCGGAAGAACTGAACGGCTACGCCAAGGGATTCGACTTGGTGATCGATACGGTAGCCGCTTCATCCACCTTAAAAACGGCGGCCGCCATCTTGCGCGACGGTGGCGCGTGCAGCCTGATCGGCATTATCAAGGACGGTGAGCTGGCCGCTGCCGACATTTTCCGTGACATTTGGCTGCGTAACCTGGTCTTCCGTTCCGGCTGGGAAATGCTCAACCCGGTCAAACGGCAGCCGGGCAGTCCGCGGGTCAGCACGGAGGAAAACTTGGAGCGGGCGCTGAACTGGATGAGGTTCGGCGGATACCAGCTCAAACCACTATTGACCGGGGTCATTCCCGCGGAGATCACGGCGATAAAAAACGCTTACATGCGGTTAAAGGAACAGCCCGATGAAAATATGTGTTTCGTCCTTAAATGGAACGCAACGGAGGAGGGCGTAAAAGTTTGAATTTGAAGTTAAGCGTGCCGTGAAATGAAAGAGCTCGACATCAAAGGAGGAAAGTCCCATGCAACCGAAACAACCCCAACCACCGAAAGAAAAAAGCCCCATGAACTCAAAACTCCTAGCCG
>CAYYBV010000397.1:0-540 GCA_964469675.1 uncultured Verrucomicrobiota bacterium | reverse complement strand
AGTAGTGGCAGCGTCGCAGGCAGATGTGATTTTCGAGGATAATTTTACGGGGTCAAATGGTGCCCCGTGGAATACGGCACTCTGGACGAAAACCTATGAAATGAACCCGATGACCGCGACAATTGACAATAATACAGGAATGTTGAAAAGCTCTGGAGCACAATATTCACGGGCAGGCATGACGACAAATACCGGAGCGGATTTTCTTGCGGAGGGCGCGCAAATAAAATATTCGTGGAATGTAACTCAAATTGCTGGTTTCTATGAGTACGACTATTTCTTTGTGGGTGCTGACGGCGATGGCAATGGAGGAGTCTTTGTGCGGCACAGTGCATCCAATACAGACCTCTTGTACATTGATGGAAGCCTTGTTTGGAGCGGAGATGTAAGCATGATTGGGTATGGTGAGATTATCTTGACCCCGACGACATATAAAGTCATATTGCCCACCGGTAATTCGCCACTGACGCTGACGGGCACGCATAGCCTTGCAACCACCAACGGTGGCAAGTTGCATGTTCGTTATGCGGATGAATTGGG
>CAYYBV010000396.1:0-1612 GCA_964469675.1 uncultured Verrucomicrobiota bacterium | reverse complement strand
GGCATGTGGCCTTGAAGGTCATGAAACGCGAGCTGGGTGCCAACCATGAATTTGTCCTGTCCCTGAAGCACGAAGCTCAGGCGGCGGCCGCTTTAAACCATCCAAATGTCGTGCAAATTTATTCTTTCGGGCAGGTGTTGGATCAACCCTATATTGCCATGGAACTGGTCAGCGGGGGACGCTTGGACGAGCGCATTGCCGATGGCATCGCCCTGGAAGAAACACTAGCGCTTGAAATCCATTTGCAGGTGGTTGCCGGCCTGCGGGCCGCCAGCGATATCGGCATGGTGCATGGCGACATCAAACCGGCCAATATCCTGTTCGGCAAGAACGGTGAAGCCAAAATCCTGGATTTTGGCCTGGCCAGTTACATCGGCCAACAACAGACCGGCACCGTCATGGGCACACCCTACTATATTGCCCCCGAAAAAGCGCGGGGTAAGAGCGTGGATTTTAGATCTGATATTTACAGCCTGGGCGCCACGCTTTTTCATGTGTTGACCGGCCAGCCACCATTTGATGGCCCCACTTCCACCGATGTAGTCATGGCGCGCCTGAAACAGCCGGCGCCTAACCTGCTGGATATAAATCCAGATCTGCATCCCAAAACAGCCGCCCTGGTGGCCCGGATGCTGGAAGCGGATCCGACCATGCGTCACCCATCATATCCCGCCCTGCAGATTGACATGGAGGCTGCGCTGGAAGACTCCCGGCAACCGTTAAAAAAAGGAACACCTTCCGGGACGGTAATGCGTAATTTCAAAAACTTCCGCCCCACCGTATTCAGCCGGAAATTTATGATGCGGGCCGGCATAGGTTTGGCGGCAGTAGTCGCCCTGTCCGCCATCATCCTTGGCGGACATCGCCTGCATCAACATCAGCTCATGGTTAAGGCGGCGGCTTTGCAGCGACAGCAGATGAGCACAGCGCAGAAACAGGGTATAGACACTTTTGCCCGCATCAATGCGTTGGCCAGCATCATCATCCAGCAAGGTCAAGCGGTGCAACCGTTGGCCGCGCAAATCAAAAATATCGCCGCAGCGGATTCGAACCTGAACACCGCGGTAGCGCGCGCGGCCCTGGAAATCGAAAAGGTGCGCGCAATCCTCGACGATGCGGAAGACACTCTGGCCATGGCTCATAGCGCGCACCAGCAATTACAAGCGGCCACAAACTATGCCACCATCCAGAAAGCGGCCCAGCAGTTGGAAACCTATTTCAGCACCACGATTGAACAACACAATCGGATCCAGGAAGGCAAAACCGCCGCTGAAAAGGTAACGAGCGAGGCTATCGCAATCAAAGCCCAGGCTGACAAGGCTGCCCAAAAAGCACGCGCCGCGGCTGATCAAAAAGCAGCGCGTGAAAAAGAGATCCAAACCGCCAAAGCGCTGGAACAAGCCCAGGCGGCGGAAGCCGCGCGCCTGCGCCCCAAGTTGATTCAGGCGGAACTGGACATGATCGACAAAGCCCGTGGCGCCAATGGTCAATTAATTGCACTTCGCGACTTCGAAAACGCCGCACGACGCATTGGCCAAATCAAAGGCAACCTGACCCAGCCGGAAACGCAGAACTATTTGAAAAACTTGCAGGATGCCTATGCGGCTATGGT
>CAYYBV010000395.1:0-1622 GCA_964469675.1 uncultured Verrucomicrobiota bacterium | reverse complement strand
AAAAGGTCGTTCAGGAAATACATGGTTGTGCCCCAGCGCATGGAGGTCGAGACGATCGAGGAGTGCTCGGGCATGGAAGGGGTGGCCTTGATGCGCAGCATGACCACCTCGCCGGTGGTGGAGCAGCCGGAAAGCGAGAAGCCGCGGTAGGAGCAGATGCCGCGGTAGGCCTGGTAGTTTTCGCGGTTGCGGAGCAGGTTCATGCGGTAGCAGTCGCCGTAGCCGTTGGTCATCACGAGCGAATAGGCCTTTGGGGCAGGGAAAGCCTCGCCCGGCACCGCCGCCCGGGCAAGAGTGGCGCCCAGGGCAGCAGCAAAAAAAGCCAATGCAAAAGCTGCGCCAGAGGCGAGCTTGCGGCTGCATTTTATGAAACTCAATCGTTTGTAAAAATGATGTTTCATTACCTGGCCTCCCTTGGTTTGATAAATAAGTGGAAAATGGGGTTTATTTCATACAACATGATTACGCAATGGAGCCTTCAAGTCAATTTGTATTTATTCATGTAATATATTGACATGGACGGCACGATGTGTGAGATTACGGGCGGGTTTTTAAGCGCATGCGGCAGAATTATGAAACATCCGGTGATAATACAGGGCGGAATGGGTGTTGCGGTTTCGAACTGGCAGTTGGCCAGGATTGTGTCGCAGCTGGGGCAGCTCGGGGTGGTCTCCGGAGTGGCCCTGCCGGGTATCCTGGCCCGCAGGCTTCAGCTGGGCGATCCCGGAGGCAAACTCCGCTACGCGCTTGATAACTTCCCTCTTCCAAGCATAGCCAAGCGGGTCTTGGGCGAATATTTCATACCCGGCGGCAAGGATCCTTCAGTACCTTTCAAGCGCAGCCCCCGGCCGACCATCAAGCCCGAACAGTCATTTTCCGAATTGTCGGTCGCGGCAGCATTTGTAGAGGTTTTTCTTGCCAAGGAAGGCCACGGCGGGCTGGTCGGCATCAACCTGCTGGAAAAGATACAGGTTATGACGCTCCTGACGCTTTTCGGCGCGATGCTGGCCGGTGTGGATTACGTCCTCATGGGCGCCGGTATTCCCCGTTTTATACCCGGGGTGCTGGACCAGATGGCCGAGGGTGAAACGGTTGAGCTGAAAATGGACGTTGAAGGCGCTTTGCCGGGCGAGGAGTTTTTTTCCACATTTGACCCAAAATCATTTTGCGGCGGAGAGGTGATTTTGCTCAAGCGGCCGGTATTCCTCGGCATCGTGGCCTCGGCGACGCTTGCCATGACCCTGGCACGGAAATCGAGCGGCAGGATTGACGGGTTTGTGGTAGAAGGCGAGACCGCCGGGGGGCACAACGCACCGCCGCGCGGCCATCTCCAGCTAAGTTCGCTCGGCGAGCCGGTTTACGGGCCGCGCGATGTGCCGGAGCTGGATAAAATCCAGGCGCTCGGCCTGCCGTTCTGGATGGCCGGATCTTACGGCCAGCCTGAAAAACTGGCCGAAGCCCTCAGCGTTGGCGCGGCCGGGATCCAGGTCGGGACTGCCTTCGCATTTTGCGAAGAGTCCGGCCTGTCGCCAGCCTTGAAACAGCAGGCCATCGCGCTCATCCGGTCCGGGCAGGCCTGCGTTTTTACCGACCCGCTCGCGTCTCCAACCGGCTATCCCTTC
>CAYYBV010000394.1:0-1623 GCA_964469675.1 uncultured Verrucomicrobiota bacterium | reverse complement strand
GCAAGAAACTGCTTATGCGGATGGAAATGGATCCGGGCAGATTGATTAAAACGCCGATCAAAATGCCGGCCAATATCAGAATATAAAAATTTTGCCTCACGCCAAAACTCCAAACGGTTTCGGCGACAAAATCAGGCGAGGCGCCTTACAGGCGCATGAGGACGAAAGGCGACACGAGTAGCAGCTGGCAAACTGTCATATTTATCCCACGCATCGTGCGTGGTTTATAACGGTGTGCTGGCCACCTTGCGCAGGAACTTTAATTCGTGCAAAACCATGCCGGTGCCTTCCGCTACCGCGCTAAGCGGATCGTCAGCCACGTGCACGGGCAAACCAGTTTGCTCGGAAATGAGCTTGTCCATGCCACGCAATAATGAGCCACCGCCCGCCAGGACCAGGCCGCGATCGACCAGATCGGCCGATAATTCCGGCGGAGAACGCTCCAGGGTAAAGCGGACTGCTTCCACAATTGTGGAAATGGGCTCATGCAGCGCTTCACGCACCTCTTCCGTGGTTAACGTTAGCGTTTTGGGCAATCCGGCCACAAGGTCCCGGCCCTTGACTTCCATGCTGGTTTCTTCCGGCAGGGCGTAGGCGGACCCGATGCTGATTTTGATTTGTTCCGCAGTTCGTTCGCCAATCATCAAGTTATACACTCGCTTCATGTACTGGATGATGGCTTCATCCATTTCGTCGCCACCCACGCGAACACTACGGCTGAACACAATCCCGGCCAGCGAGATCAGCGCTACTTCCGTAGTGCCACCGCCGATATCCACGATCATGTTGCCAGCCGGCTCCTGCACCGGGAGACCGACCCCGATTGCTGCCGCCATGGGCTCTTCGATCAAATATACTTCGCGGGCGCCCGCATGCGTTGCGGAGTCCTTGACAGCCCGCTTTTCCACCTCTGTAATGCCGCTAGGTACTGAAATAATGATCCTGGGACGGACCATTATACGATTGCTTTGCACCTTGCGGATAAAATACCGCAACATGGCCTCCGTGATTTCAAAATCAGCGATTACCCCGTCCTTCATGGGACGGATGGCCGTGATGTTGCCCGGTGTGCGGCCCAGCATACGCTTGGCCTCGTTGCCGACGGCCAATACCCGGTTGGTACCGGTCTGGATGGCCACGACCGAGGGCTCGCGCAATATGATTCCACGGTCTTTGACATAAACCAGGCTGTTGGCGGTCCCTAAATCAATGCCCATGTCATTCGAAAATAAATCAAAAAAACGATTGAACATAGAAAAACCTCTTTTGGGTTTGCTGTCGTAAATAATGCTATAGATTATTAAAGCTGTCAATTAGTAAATATAAATTGTTTGCTTTTCGTCTTGCCGCCCAGCGCCCAACGCTTTACGCTTGTATTTGTTTGGGGTTGTTAGGTGGCTAGGGTTTAGTGGTCAGTCTTGTGGAGGGGGTATTATACCTTGATTTAGTGGCAGTTACTTTGCAGGTAAACACCGGTTATTATTCAATTTTTATCGCAGTCAAAACTTGTGTTAGAAAGGAAGCGCTCCATGGGAAGCTTATTTGGAACTGACGGGGTGCGCGGTGTGGCCAATATGGAGCCAATGACCGCGGAAACGGCTCTGCTCATTGGGCGTGCCACAG
>CAYYBV010000393.1:0-1626 GCA_964469675.1 uncultured Verrucomicrobiota bacterium | reverse complement strand
GAGGATGATATTCTCGTCGGATCCGGCGGCGCGCATATTTGTGAGCTTCTTGCCCTTGGCCGGATTGACCACCAGGTCGTTGTCACGGCAATGCTCGCCGATAATCTGGCCACGGTAAATACGTTCGCCGGGGCCCATAAAGAGCCGGCCGCGATCCTGCAGGTTAAACAGCGCAAATGCCACGGTAGTGCAATTCTGCATGCTGATCAATACGCCGTTGCGCCGGTTGCGCATCTCGCCGACATGCGGCCCGTAGCCGAAGAAAATATAATTCAACACCCCCATGCCCTTAGTGTCGGACATGAATTCGCCCTTGAACCCGAAAAGGCCGCGGGTTGGAATCTTGTAAGTCAGGCGCACCATGTCGGCGTTACGATCCATTGTGAGCATCTGGCCCTTGCGGCCGCCCATTTTTTCGATCACGGTCCCCAGGTAGGCTTCGGGCACATCGATGGTCACCTCTTCGTAAGGTTCCAGCAATTCACCATTTTCTTCTTTTGTGATTACGTGGGGACTGGAAACCTGGAACTCGAATCCCTCGCGCCGCATCGTTTCCACCTTGATGGAGATATGCAGTTCGCCGCGACCGGAAACCTTGAAGCCGTTGCCCTCCGGCAGTTCTTCCACGTGCAGGGCAACATCGCAGAGCGCCTCACGCTGCAAACGCTCTGCTAAGTGGATGCTGGTTGAAAAGGTGCCTTCCTGGCCCGCAAATGGAGAGTTATTGGGCAGAAAATTCATGCTCACCGTGGGCGGGTCCACCGGTAAAGGGGGCAGGGGGCGGGGGTTCTCCGGGTCGGTATAAGTGTCGCCGACCATCACGCTTTCGAGCCCGGCGACGGCCACAATATCCCCGGCCTCGGCAGCATCGGTTTCAACTTTGCGGTCGCGTTCGTAGCGGTAAATCTTGGTAATGCGGGCGGCTTCACTTTTACCACCGGGCGTGGCCAGCACCACGGGCATGTTGGGCACCAGACGGCCTGCCGTGATTTTACCAATGCCCAGGCGGCCGAGAAACGAGGAATGGTCGATGCTGGCCACCTGCAATTGGAGTGGATCTGCGGACAAACCTTTGGGCGGTGGGATGTATTTCAGGATGGCATCGAACAGCGGCCGCATGTCCGTGCCGCAATGGTCCGGGTCCAGGCTGGCATGGCCATCGCGGGCCGAGGCATAGACGACGTGGAAATCAAGAATACGGTTGGAGGCGTCCAGCGTGACAAAGAGATCGAAAACCTGGTCCACGACCCAGTGGGCGCGCGCCGCCGGCTTATCGATTTTATTGACAACCAGGACAATCGGCAGGTGGAGCGCCAGCGCTTTTTTAAGCACGAAATAAGTCTGCGGCATGGGCCCCTCCTGGGCATCCACCAGCAACAGCGCGCCATCGGCCATTTGCAGAACGCGTTCGACTTCGCCGCCAAAATCGGCGTGGCCGGGCGTATCAATGATGTTGATGGTATGATCCTGGTAGCGGAAAGCGCCGTTTTTAGACTTGATCGTGATGCCCCGCTCGCGCTCAAGGTCCCCGCTGTCCATCAGCCTTTCGGTAAGCGCCTCGTTGTCGCGGAACGAGCCGCTCTGGCGCAGGAGCTGGTCCACCAGCGTCGTCTTGCCATGGTCCAC
>CAYYBV010000392.1:0-1628 GCA_964469675.1 uncultured Verrucomicrobiota bacterium | reverse complement strand
CAACAGCGCTCCGCAGGCAAGAATCAAATATTCCTACTTCATCGGTCCCGTAACGATCAATACGGCGATTTCGAAAGTGAGGGAAAGCAGCCGGAACGCGCTCAACAATGTGATTACCGTGGATGCGGACAACGATGTCTATCATCTGGAAGGCGTCTTCCGCTGGAAAGGCGGCCGCGCCGGTTTGAACGCCAATTATTACAACTATGCGGGCGCGCGGCCTCAGCTGGTCGGCCCCTACCGGAGAAATTATTTCCTTATCACGCCTTACGTGATGGCCAAACTGGGGCCTGTCGCCGTGCAGGGTGAATTCAATTACTTGACCGGTAAAGACAGATCGGAAGACGGCGGCCTGACTCAGGACGTTACGCTGGAAAACTATTCGGGCTGGATTGACGCGACGGCGGATTTCAAAATGTTTTACGCGGGCGGCACTTTCGCCTACGTGTCCGGAAACGATCCCGGCACCGCCGACAAGAACGAAGGCGGACTCATCAACGGCGGCCGCGACTGGAATCCCTGTCTGATCATGTGGAACTATGACCGCACCAACTGGGCGGGCGCGCTTACGGGCTTTGACGCAGCGGCCCAGGACACCTCCATGGCCAACGGCTGGTTCTTCCAGATCCGGGGCGGCGTGCGGCCCGTTCCCGAACTGGACATCATGGCGTCCGTTTCCTATGCCAATGCCGATAAGAAACCGGCCGGCTATCTGTACAATGCGTACGGCTACGAAGTGGACCTGACGGCAACCTACAAAATCACCACCAACCTGTCTTACATGCTGGGCGTCGGTTACCTGTTTACCGGAGATTACTACAAAGGCAAACTGGACACCAACCAGCTCACGAACGACTACCTGGTGATCAACAAACTGACGCTGACGTTCTAAACTGGCCATGGCCGGAAGGCCATCAACCCTTGAAGAAAAAAACCCGCGGGGCTGCCCCCGCGGGTTTTTTTATGCCCTCGCCGGGTGGCAAGCCCTCTGCCTGTTGCCGCGGTTTTCATGTCCGGCAGGATGTCATCGGTAAAAATCCGTTGCAATGCGCTGCCACATATCGTATTTTTTAACGCGCATACCGCAACCACAAATATTTCGGGAGGGAGAAGAATGAATTTCACGATCGTTTTGCTCATCATTGCCGCCTGTCTGGCCGTCGTGTTCATCATCCAGAATGTGGCAGCCGTTACGGTGGGCATTTTTTTCTGGGAAATTTCTCTGTCTCTGGCGCTTTTGATCTTCTTCGTCCTTGCCCTCGGCTTTATCATCGGGTGGTTTCTGCACAGCTTCCTGGCGTACCGCAAGATCAAGCAGGAAGTCGCGGAAGTTCAAAAAAACCTGCTGAGCGGCAAAAAGTAGATTTGTGCGCAGTCCGGCGGATGTTCTTCGATTAAAATAGAAAGGAGGTGAAAAATCGTGAATAAAGCGGAGCAGATTTATTTTCTGGACAGCCTGGCCGGCATTTTGATCCGGTGTTTTTTTCTGACCGTTCTTCTGCTGGCGGTGTGGTTTGTTCTTTTCTGGCTGGCGGGGGATTCTATTTATTATGTGCATTCATACTGGTTCGATATGGACTGGTACGACTATAACCTGGTCTTTTACTACGGTATGGCTTTTGTGAAGC
>CAYYBV010000391.1:0-1646 GCA_964469675.1 uncultured Verrucomicrobiota bacterium | reverse complement strand
GTTTTGCCGTCGCGGATTCGGCGCATGCCGATTTTGTAATCGTTTATCCCGCCTGCGGCCTAGCCCTTTTGTATTTGTGTTTCGGGCTGAGTTTTAATAATCTCTGGCGCCAGGAGGGCTTTTCCATGTCCAATACAATCGGCACGCGTTTCCAGGCAATTACATTTGGCGAATCGCACGGTCCGGTGGTGGGCGCCATTGTTGACGGCTGTCCGTCCCGCCTGCCCCTGGGGGTTGCCGATATCCAGCCCCAGTTGGACCGGCGCCGCCCCGGGCAAAGCGCGCTGACGACCTCCCGCAAAGAGGGCGACCAGGTTCGCATCCTTGCGGGCGTGGACCAGGGCCTGACGCTGGGCAGTCCCATCGTGCTGATGGTGGAGAATACCGATGGCCGCCCCGCGGATTACCAGGCCATCCAGGCGGCGCCCCGCCCATCGCATGCGGATTTAACCTGTCGCCTGAAATATGGCATCGCCGCCGTGAGCGGCGGGGGCCGCGCCAGCGCGCGTGAGACCGTTGGCCGCGTGGCGGCCGGCGCCGTGGCCGAAAAATTCCTGACGGTGAAATACGGCGTACAGATTGTCGCCTGGGTCAGTGCCGTGGGCGAAAAAACAGCTCCGGACCTTACCGGCGAAATGATGACCCGCGCCCGGGTGGATGCCACTGCCGTGCGTTGTCCGCATGCGCCGACGGCCCGGGCGATGGAGGCGTTGATCGAAGCCGCCAAACAAGACGGTGATTCGGTTGGCGGCATCATTGCCTGCGTGTGCCGCAACGTGCCGCCCGGCTGGGGCGAGCCAGTGTTTGACAAGCTCGGCGCGCTTTTTGCCAGGGCCATGCTTTCCATTCCCGCGGCCAAGGGGTTTGAGATCGGCGCCGGATTTGCCGGCGCGCGTGGGCGCGGATCGGAACAAAATGATCTGTTTGTACTTAAGGACGGCCGCCTGGGAACGCGCACCAACCGCAGCGGCGGCATCCAGGGCGGCATCAGCAATGGCGAGCCGCTTGTCTTCCGGGTGGCGTTCAAGCCGACGGCTTCGATCGCGCGCGAACAGGAAACCGTTGATTACGAAGGCCGGCCGGTAAAGCTCCGGGCCCCGGGCCGGCATGATCCCTGCGTTCTGCCGCGCGCCGTGCCGATTGTGGAAGCCATGGCCGCGCTGGTCCTGGCCGATGCGGCCTTATGCTGCGTTCCGCCTGTTGTGTGAAATGCAGATTGACGAATTTATAAAGGCGGGAAACCAGTTTCCGCGTCTGCAATCCGCAATTCTTCCAGTCATTCCACCGTGACCGACTTGGCCAGGTTGCGCGGCTGGTCAATGGGGCATCCCCGGCATTTGGCAATGTGATAGGCCAGCAACTGTTCGGCGATCACCACCGGGATCGGCGCCAGAAAATCCCGGCAGCGCGGGACGCGGATGACGTCATTGCTGTAGCGGTTAACATCGTCGTCGCCCGCCGTGGCGATGGCAATCACGGGCGACGAGCGCGCGCGGCATTCCTGCATATTGCTGATCGTCTTGCTCTTGCCGTGCAGGTCGGGCACGGCCACCACCACCGGCACATGCGCGTCCAGCAGGGCGATCGGACCGTGTTTCAGTTCGGCCGCATGATAGCCTTCGGCGTGGATATAGGAAATCTCCTTG
>CAYYBV010000390.1:1245-1651 GCA_964469675.1 uncultured Verrucomicrobiota bacterium | reverse complement strand
ATCAATGATTTTTTATAGCCACGGCACTCTGTTGCCGTGTCTTTCTTGTTTTGAAACTGGCTCCGTTGATATTGAACACTCCTTACTGCACGGCATCATGTTCCCAGCAAAAAGCGGATCGTATTTCTGTTCGAAATTTTTTGCCTGACATGCGCCGGTGAGTTCCGCAGCAAACCCACCTCATCCTCATACCGGCCTTTGTAATCAAAATGTTGCCACTTGCTTTTGCTGAGCTGGCGCCGGCAGATATAGGCATAGGCCGGGGAATCCGTGCCCCAGATGATGCGCTCACCGTAGCGGCGGCAGACCGCGGCGAATACATCATCATAATCTTTAAAATCCGCCTCAACCAGTTCACGGCGACTGATGACGCCCGTGCGCACACAGTCCCGGCACAAATCAACTT
>CAYYBV010000390.1:0-1235 GCA_964469675.1 uncultured Verrucomicrobiota bacterium | reverse complement strand
TAAAGGCGGCCGTATCCACCCAAGTGTTGGGCGAGGCAAGCGCGCGCTCCAGGAACGGCCTGGAAAAAAGTATGCAATGGGCCAGGCAGAACCTGATGCCGGGGTTGGCTTCAATCACCTTGAAGGCACTGCCGGCGTACGAATAAATATCGGCGGGAAGCGAGGAGGTGTGCATCAGGATGGGCAAATTATGTTCCTGCGCGAACGCCATGAAACACTGCCCCTCTTTCAGCAGGGCGGTGACGGGCGCCTGGCATATGACCGGGTTGATCTTGATGCCGTAAACCGGATAGCGTTTCGCAAGTTTTTCAATAGAGCGTAATTGCGCGCGCGTCTCGCGAGCGGGATCCACGCTGATAAAGGGCAGGAAACGGCGCGTTAACTCCGGGCAGTAATCGAACACTTCCATGAGGAGCAAAGTGTTTTCGACTTGGAACGGGACGGGCGAAACAGGGAAACGCGCTTTTGCATGGCGGCCGCCAACCAGCTTATTCAGGTCGAAATACAAGTCGGCCGTGAAGGGAAAGACGATATTGACTTCCACCCCGCCCTGCCGCTGGCGGTAATAAAGCCCCTCTACGGTCTGCGCGTAAGGATATTCCGCTTTTGCATACGCGCCCAGCGCCACGCCCGCGTGTGAATGGGCGTCTATCACCTTCCCGGCCAGGTCCTTTCTGCTCAATCGCGGATAGCTCATGCATTCACCTCTTCGGGAATTTGAACGGCATCGAGCGCGCGCCGCTTTCCTCCGTTATATCAGCGGCCACCGCCCCGGACAATATCAATTCCGACCTGAGGATTTGCAGGATGCTGGCGGGCACCATGGGCGTGACCGGCCCGTGGGCGGCCAGGCGCGTGATGAAGCGCTGCCAGACTGCGTCGCCGAACCGGAGGCTGTCCCAGAAGCTCACCCGCTTGGACCCGGCCAGCTCGCGCGGACCGATGGTGGCGGCCTTAGGGGGATGCCAGGACCAGTCGCCGGAAGAACCGGCGTCCGGGAAAAGTACGTTCTGGCAGATGGTTATCGGGTGCAGGTCAACAATCCGCGCCCCGGCCTGCAGGTAGGCCTTGATATCATCGCCAAATTCCGCCCCAAGGTGCGGCTCGAAGAAGGCGATGTGTCCGCTCCAGCCTATGCCGCCGTAGCAGACATCGGCCCCGCCCAAATCCTCAATCATACGGCTGTAATGATTGACGTTTTCGGTCAATGGAAAATGGATCTGTTTTTCCGGCAT
>CAYYBV010000389.1:0-1665 GCA_964469675.1 uncultured Verrucomicrobiota bacterium | reverse complement strand
AAGCCAGAATGAGGACCGGCAAATGGCGGGCCGGGAGGCGCTGGCGCGCCCTGGCCGAAGTGGTCGCAAAGACGAGGGTAAAAAGGAAAGCCAGAATGAGGACCGGCAAATGGCGGGCCGGGAGGCGCTGGCGCGCCCTGGCCGAAGTGGTCGCAAAGACGAGGGTAAAAAGGAAAGCCAGAATGAGGACCGGCAAATGGCGGGCCGGGAGGCGCTGGCGCGCCCTGGCATGGTGGCACTATTGGTGTCCGGAGGTTTTTTACACTCGATTTTGCGATCACTTCGGCCGAAGCGCAACAGCGCTTTTGGCCGGTGGTCGCAAAAAGGCAAAAGCCTGGGCGGGGCTGATGCCCGGCAAATGGCGGGCCGGGGGCAAGGTAGTGCAGGGCACGGGCTGGTCCGGGCGTTTGTTGTCGCCTGTCTCGCGTGGCTGGCCTGGCGCAACCGCTTTGTGCAGGATGACGCGTTCATCTCATTCCGGTACGCGCGCAATCTGGCGGAGGGGCACGGTCTGGTCTGGAACCTGGGCGAACGGGTGGAGGGGTACACCAATTTCCTGTGGACCGTTTGTCTGGCGCCTGCGTTCTGGCTGGACGCGGATGTGGTGCTGTACAGCTACACGCTTTCCTTGGCGGCTTTTTGCTGCACCTTATGGTTGACTTGGGTGATCGCGGATGATCTGTGGCGCGACCGGCGGGCAGGGTTGGCGGCGGCGGTGCTGTTGGGAACCAATCACGCGTTCAGCAACTATGGCACAGGCGGTCTGGAGACCCAGTTCATGACGGCGTGGACGCTGGGCGCGCTGGCCGCGCTGGGCAAGTGGCGCGGAACTGAAAAAACAGGATGGCTGCTGATTGCGGCGGCCGCGTCGGTCGGCGCGCTGATGACGCGGCTGGACGCGGCGCTGCTTTTGGGGTTTGCTTGGGTCTGGGCCGCGACGCGGCTTTGGCGGCGCGCGGCATGGCGCGAGTTTTTTTATTTGGCCCTGATCGTTCTGCCGCCGCTGTCGGCCTGGTTCATATGGAAGCACGCCTATTACGGAAGCTGGTTGCCGAACACCGCTTTGATCAAGGTCGGAGCGGGCGGGCCGACATGGGCGCGGGGTTTGTTTTATGCGGGGCTGTTCTATCTTTTGTACGGGTTTGTGTTGGCCGTGCCTTTGTGTTTATCCGGATTGGCGCGTGTTTTGCGCAAGCCTTGGATTATCTGTGCGGTTGTCACGCTGCTGGTCTGGCACGGCTATATCGTGTGGGTGGGCGGGGATTTTATGGAGTTCCGGATGTTGATGCCAGCACTGCCGCTGGTTATGGTTTGTCTGGTTGGCGGCTTACTGCAAAGCGCCGCTTGGGCGCGGAATGTCGCGGTCCTGTGCCTGATGGCGTGTTCGCTCGCGCAAGGTGTCCGGCAGTGGAACTATCCGTGCACGGAGCCGAAGCATCAGTTGCAGGCGAATGCCGAGAAATGGCGGGGTGTGGCGGAAACGCTGAACGGTGTTTTCGGGGAGGACCGGCACGCTCTTAAGATCGGTGTGACCGCCGCCGGGGCGGTGCCGTTCTATACCGGGATGCCCGCGCTGGATTTGCTGGGATTGAACGACCGGGATGTGGCTCTGCACGGCGACCGGATCGAGCCGCTGGTTCCGCGGCTGGGCAACCGTCCCGGTCA
>CAYYBV010000388.1:0-1666 GCA_964469675.1 uncultured Verrucomicrobiota bacterium | reverse complement strand
AGAAATTCCGCCAGGTACGATCCGTCCTGGCCCGTGATGCCGGTAATTAATGCTTTCATGGTTTGCGTGTCCCTTTACATTCTTTGAACATCACGCTTACCAGATTGTCCAGCCGCCATCCACAACCAGGATATGTCCGGTGACAAACGACGCTTCATCCGAGGCCAGGAAAACCACTGCGCCGGCCATTTCATCGCGCCGGCCCACGCGGCCAAGTGGCACTTTCCCGGCCAGGCGGCCTACAAAACTCATGAATCCTGGATCTTTGGCATATATTGGTTTGCCGACATTGGGAAATGGACCGGGGCATACGCCGTTGACCCTTATGTTTTTTGGGCCCCAGTGCACGGCCAGGTACCGGATCATCTGGTCAAGGCCGCCCTTGGCAACCCCGTATTCAATCGGGTTGGGCTTCTGGGGGGGCGTATATATGCGCGGGTCAGGAGCAACCCGGCCGTACATTGAAGAAAAAATAACGATGTTTCCACCAGATGGCATATGGGCGGCGGATTCCCGTGCCAGCCAGAAAGCGCCGGTCAGATTAGCGTGCAAAGTGCGATCAAGCTCATCACCGCCCAGTTCTTCAACCAGTTTGCCGACCGCAGTCGTAGTGGCGTTAACCATGATGTTCAAGCCGCCGAATTGGGCCGCGGTCTTGCCAACGGTGTCCTTGATGGATTGCTCATTGGCCACATCCATGCAAAAAGCCGCCACCTTGCTACCGGGCGCCTTTTTAGCAACTGCCGCCGCCGCCTCCGCCGCCCTGGCGGCATTGATGTCGGCGATGGCCACGCTGGCGCCTTGCTCCGCCAGGCCGGTACATACCGGCAGGCCAAGATATCCGGCGCCGCCCACGACCAATGCGGTTTTGCCCTTCAAATCAAACATTTTGCTTATCCTTTAGTATTGTAACATTAAGCGCCGCTGCAAAGCAAAAAAGATTTGCGCACCCCATACCACCCGGGTGCGCCAAAGACAATCATTGGTAGGCGCCTTTGCGAGAAAATTAACTTCCAGCTGACGCTGGCCGCATCAGGTTTTTGCCCACAAAGGAGTGGCCTATTGCGGCGTGGTTTGGGCGGGGGCCAAAACCGGTTGATTAATTCATGCGCGCGCGCGCCGCCTTTTTTCGGCGTTTTTCGCTCGGCTTCTCAAAGTAACGATGATTGCGGATTTCCTTCATCGTTCCTTCTTTGTCCAACTTTTTTTTAAGGCGCCGCAAGGCCTTGTCAACGTTTTCGCCTCTTTTTAATTTTACTTCGACCACGATATGTTTTTACTCCCTTCCTGCTGAATGCCAACTGCCTTTTGGTTTGACCGCTATAATCGTTGCATTAACCTTTATTCTTATAAACCAAGCGCCGGTCTGTCGTCAACTGCTTTTTCATGCTGACCAGCTTTGGCGGCGGTTGGCGGATGGCTTCTCCAGCGGGCGCAATGCCGGCGAACTTCGCGTCATCTGCTGCGGGTTGCTGGCCCGGCCCGCTTTAGAAATAATAGGAGGTGTTGACCGTGAACAGGATCTGCTGTTCCCAGGCTTTTACGACGGTCTTGACCGGTTCGTTCTGGGCGTTGAGCTTATACCCCAGGTCGTAGCCGCGGCCAAAGATGTAGTTGATTCCCACGTTGAGGGCCACATTCTTGACTTCGCGTCCCACGCTGAATG
>CAYYBV010000387.1:0-1677 GCA_964469675.1 uncultured Verrucomicrobiota bacterium | reverse complement strand
GCAGTTGCTGCCACGAGATCTGCCCCAGCGGCGCGATCCGCATGACCCAGTCCGCGCTGCTGCGCCTGCTCAAGGTGTTTAAAGGCGTGGATTAACACACCGTGCCGTCGCCAGACCCGCGACCCGTGACCTTCGCCGGCAGAAGCGGCGCAAGGCATCAGCCCAGCCGGGTCAGGGCAATTAAAAATCGACTCATCAAAAAAATTCGTTTCTGTCATTTTGTCCTGTACTTTACGACCAGCAAAAAGATAAAATCAATCGGCATATTGTTAGTTGCGTTTTGAAGGGGATTTTTTATGGCAATTTTGGCACAAGGCTTGGTTTTGATGCTCGCCGGCATGGGCATCGTTTTTAGCTTCCTCGCCCTGCTCGTTTGGGTCATGAACCGCGCTGCTGCAATCGTGCCGCGCTTCAACCACATCCTGCCCGATCTGGAGCCGAAAAAGAAGGCCGCGCCCGCCAAGGCGGCAGGCCGTGACGACGTCATGGTGGCCATCGCTATCGCCGCCGTAAAGGCCCACGCGGGCTGAACCTGTTTCAAAAAAACAAACCCTTAATCAAGGAATCCAACCGTGGCAAAAAAACAAATCAGTTTCATGTGTACCGCTTTCCGTGACGGCTTCCAGTCCGTCTATGGCGCCCGTGTCCTGACCGAAGATTTCATGCCGGCCGTCGCGGCCGCCCGCGCGGCGGGCATATCCTATTTCGAGGCCGGGGGCGGCGCCATGTTCCAGTCGCCGTTCTTCTACTGCAACGAGAACTCGTTCCACATGATGGACCGCTTTCGCGAAACCGCCGGCCCTGACGCCAACCTCCAGACCCTCGCGCGCGGCGTCAATATAGTCTGTCTTGACTCAGCCTCTTCTGACGTGATCCGCCTGCACGCCCAGTTGTTCAAGAAACACGGCATCACCACCATCCGCAACTTCGACGCGCTCAACGACGTCAACAACCTGATCTTTTCCGGACAGTGCATTCACGACGCGGGACTGAAACATCAGGTGGTCGTCACAATGATGGCCCTGCCGCCCGGTTGCGAGGGCGCGCATGACCCTGTCTTCTACGAGAAGACACTGCGCCAGATTCTGGACGCGGGCATCCCCTTCGAATCCGTCTGTTTCAAAGACGCTTCCGGCACATCGATCCCTTCCATCGTTCACGAGACAATCCGCCGCGCCCGCAAGCTGGTGCCTGAGGGCACACTCATCCAGTACCATACCCACGAGACTGCCGGCTGCGGCGTGATGGCCTACAAGGCAGCCTTGGACGCCGGTGCCGACACTATCGACCTTTCCCTTTCCCCGGTTTCCGGCGGAACCTGCCAGCCGGACGTTATCGTCATGTGGCACGCCCTGCGCGGCACCGATTATGATCTGGGCATCGACATTGACAAAGTCCGCGAGGCCGAAAAAGTCTTCTGCGACTGCATGAAGGACTACTTCCTGCCGCCGGAGGCCACCAAGGTCGAGCCGATGATCCCGTGGTCTCCGATGCCTGGAGGCGCCCTGACCGCCAACACGCAGATGCTGCGCGACAACAACCTGATGAGCCGTTACAACGACATGATCTCGGCAATGTCGGAAGTCGTGCGCCGCGGCGGTTTCGGAACATCCGTCACGCCGGTCTCGCAGTTCTACTTCCAGCAGGCCTTCAACAACGTGCTGCAGGGCCCGTGGA
>CAYYBV010000386.1:0-1683 GCA_964469675.1 uncultured Verrucomicrobiota bacterium | reverse complement strand
AACTTATAGGCGCCCCGTGGCAACCCCGCACTATGCAAAACAGTGGTTGAACTCAGCCTGACCAGCGCCCCCTGGTAAACCGGGCGCATCAGCACCACGTTATTCTGCGCGTGCCACTTGTAGTCGTCGCCGTAATAGTAAAAGCCCAGCGGAGTGTCCGCAATCATCCACCAGTCCACCAGCAAACCGGGATATTGGCCGGGCGTCAATCGCGCGGCAACCGTGACGGCATCACCGTAATTCACCGTCACGCTCTCGGTCGAACCATTGATGCGCACATCAGGGGCCGGCATGGGATCTTCCGCAACCCCTATTTCGGCCATGACCGAACCGGTCGTTGCCTTCAAACCAGCGACAGCAGGGAAAACAAACTCAAACCGGATCAGGTAACCGGCATTCCCGCCCGGCTGGCCACCCTCCGCAATCCTGGTTATGGTTGTCGCGCTCGCGCCAACCATGACATCATTCAAGTAACCGGTCAGCTGTGTCATCGGATCGGTCACCCCCCACTGCTCAAGGAGTTCATCCGGCACGACCACCGAGAGATAATTTGTCGTTCCGGGATGCCCGCTAATCCTGAGGCCTACCCGATAATTTTCGGAGATGACTGTCTGGATATCCATATAATGGGCGGTAGTCCACATGAATGTATCGCCGAATTTAGCCTGCCATTCCTGGTTATCCAGGAAAACCGGGGCAAACCCGACGTGCGCGCCAAGCTGGGTAACGGCGGCACTGCGCCAAGGGCTGCAGCTGGTTATGTCCAAACTCATGACGCCCGGCCCGGTGGGATTGGCTTCGTCTTGAGGCAACCAGGTATAACGCTTAATCTCGCCCATGCCCATAAAGGTAGTCGGCTTCTTGTGCAAATTAGCCTGGAACCGGAAATGCGTGCCGGCCGGATAATGCGCGCTGATGTCACCAAACAAAGCCTCAATTTGGTCTTGATCCATCTCGTTGACAATATCCACCGTGGAGTTAAGCAGGTTGCAGGCGACCACATTAACGCCGCTGGTGCCATAATCCGTGACATAACCGATGCAATGCATTTTGGCCTTACCGGTATCAACGGCAGTCCAGGTTCCATTTGAGCTGTAGTCCCCTGTCTGGTACTGCATCATATTCAGCGTGCCGGAAATTGCCCGGGCAGCGCTTATGGTATGATCGACCTGAACCTCAACACCGGAGCCGGAAATAAAATCAATTGGCAGCGCCGACACCTCGTAAGTTCCCTGAAAGTAAGCATTAAAATTGGTGTTATTCCAGGAGGTCTGTCCATAAGTTATATAGCTTGGCCAGGAATACAATTTGATCATGCCCAAGCTGTCTTCCATATCTGCCACGACGATGCCACCGGCCAAGCCGACGCCGGCCAGTGTTCCGCTCAAAGTCAAATTGCCAACGTTGTTGTCGGTAACCGTCAAACCACTCAAAGTGATTGCCGGCGCGCTTACCACCAGCGATGCCACCAAAACAGCAAGAGCAATTAATGTTTTCATCATCTTTCCCCCGGTTGTTGGATCAGCCAAACGCAAAACGAATCAAGCAATTAAAACCTTATTTATTTTTTTAGTAGTATAACTCGCCGGCAATTAATGTCAAGTTATATTTTATCAAGGCCAAGCATACGGCATCGTCAAGAATTATGTGTAAAATTATTTAAGAGCGGCAAGTTGGATATTC
>CAYYBV010000385.1:967-1695 GCA_964469675.1 uncultured Verrucomicrobiota bacterium | reverse complement strand
GCAAGAATGACCACCCCCGTCAGTAGGAATAAAGTGCCTAAATGGGCGCCAATGACCCGCACATCCACCATTAGGCCAACCGTCACGAAAAACACCGCGGCAAAAAGGTCGCGCAGGGGATCGGTCAGCATCTCAATGCGCACGCGTTGGCGGGACTCGGCCATAACAGCGCCAATGGCAAACGCGCTCAAGGCCAATGAAAAATCCAGCCGAATTCCCAGGAGCACCACGGCAAAACAAATTCCCATAACAGTAATTGTCAGCAGTTCGTCGCTGTGTGCCCGTCCAACGATATTTAACAGGCGGGGCACAAAAAGCAGGCCGCCGATGATCAGGACCACCAGGAAAACCGCCAGCCCCCCGAGATTGTTAAACACCATGCCCGCCTGCACATTACCGGTAACACCAATCCCGGTTAACAGCGCAATCAGGACCACCGCCAGCATGTCCTCAACAATCGTGGTCCCCAGGATCAGCTTGGCATACGCTTCCCGCTTGTGATCCAGCTCCCCCAGCATCTTGGCGACAATTGCCGTGGAAGAATCGCAAATGATTGCGCCCAGAAACAGGCTTTCCAACAGACTCCAGCCGAGCGAGCGACCGATCATGTATCCCAGCCACAGCATGGCGACAACGTCCACCAAGGCAATTCCCAGGGCCGCCAAACCGACCTCGCGCAGTTTGCGCAGGTTAAAATCAAGGCCAAGCGAAAACAGGAGGAAAATCAG
>CAYYBV010000385.1:0-957 GCA_964469675.1 uncultured Verrucomicrobiota bacterium | reverse complement strand
GCCAGCGTCTGGATAGACGTCTTGTTGGCCATCACCGGCATCCAGTTGGACAGCCAACCAATGGCAATGCCAGCCAATATATACCCGATGACCCTGGGCTGCTTCAGCCACTGGCAGACCAGCGCCGCGGCACCCGCCAAAGCAATGACAACGGCAAGGTCCAGTAAAAAAGAATAATCACTCATGGCTTTACCATTGCAGCGTCAACTTGCGAATTTAAGCGCCTGTAATTGCATGCCAATATTCACGCAGGCAGCAGTAAAATTGATTACACCGCCTATTGGGCAAACGGCACAGATTAAACTTGAACTATCGCGGTCCAGGCGTAGAATCCCCCCAAAAAACCAAAGCTCAACCGCAAACGCAATTTAAAAATTTTACAAACTTTCCAGGTATTGCGCAATCATTAAAAATTAAAGGCATCTAAAATGTCGGCAGCCCGCACGGCATCACTCCTCAACAGTTGGGAAACCATCCGCTATGAATTACTCAACACCCGAATTTGCGAATTAAACCTGACCATCGAAGGCTCACTGCTCGCGGCCCCGGTGGAACGACTGCGCCGGGAATTCGCCGCCCGCGCGCTCCGTTTCCAGCCCGCCTTCTATCTTACGGACTCATGGGGCTGCCCCGACGAAGTGCCGGTGATCGGCATCCCTTTTTATTTGGCCGACAAGCGCCTGCGCCAAATTGAGGAGGAACAGACCGGCGAAGTCGAAGACGATCAGCTCCTCATGATGTTTTTGCGCCACGAGGCCGGGCATGCCATTAACTATGCCTATCGCCTCTGGGAACGCACGGACTGGCGAGATATATTCGGGCTTTTTTCAAAACCCTATCGCGACGTCTTCCAGCCCAACCTGGCCAGCCGCGAGTTTGTCTGGCACATCCCGCACAGCCAATATGGCCGTCATTATGCGCAAAAACACCCTGACGAGGATTTTGCCGAAACATTTG
>CAYYBV010000384.1:0-1698 GCA_964469675.1 uncultured Verrucomicrobiota bacterium | reverse complement strand
ATCGTCTCGCGATGCCGCCACACCCACATCCAGACCGTGTTAAATCCCAGAAAATGCCCGGCCAATCCCAGCCAGAGCGTATGCGAATGCAAACGCTCCAGTTCACCGATCAAAGCCCTGATATAAAGGGCGCGCTCCGGCACGGGCACCCCACCCGCGTCCTCAATGGCATGCACACAGGCCATCGGATGGGATGTTGAACAAATGCCGCAAATCCGTTCCACCAAAAAGACGGTTTGCTCGAACGTCTTGGATTCGGACAGTTGCTCGATACCCCGGTGATTATAGCCAAGTTCAATATCCAGCCCCACGACCGTCTCGCCTTCCACGTGGAGCTTGAAGAATTCCGGCTCCTCCTGGAGCGGATGGTACGGACCAATTGGAATGATGGTTTTCTTAGTCATTGGCCACCCGCTTTGCCCTCACATAGTCACGCCGGAGCGGATACTTGCCTGCCGGCCAATCGTCGGCCAGCAAGAGATGGCGCATATCCGGATGATTACGGAAAGTAATGCCCAGCAACTCCCACATTTCGCGCTCAATCCATTCCGCCCCCTTACAAATCCGGGCAATCGATTCAATTTCCGGCTGATCCCGGTTTAAATTCGTGCGCACTGAAAAAAACAGGTCGCACTGATCGAAGGCCCAGTGATAGAGCACCTCAATCGCGGCGGGTGTATCCACACCGGTCGCAATCGAAAAACGCGCTTCGAGCTCCTTGAAAAGAACGCGCGTTATCTCCGGAATATCTGCCGGCTGCGCGTCAACATAAATCCGCCGGGGAGACTTCTCCGTCCACCGGACGATTTTATCGCCCAGCTTTTCCTTGACCAGCGCAAGCATTTCAGCCCTTGTCATATTTTTCTCGTTTCTCCCGGCTGGCCACCAGATGGATGTTTTACCTGGCAGCGCGCAATTTTTTGATCAGCTTCACCACCGCCATAATCATCGCCTCGGGCTTGGGCGGGCACCCCGGCAAATAGACGTCCACGGGGATATACTGATCAACGGGCACATCCCAATTGTATGACTTCTGGAACATATTACCGGTGCACGCACAGGCCCCGACGGCCATCACTAAAACAGGCCGCGGCGCCTCATTGTAAACCCGCTTCAGCCGAATGGCCGCCTTCTTGTTAAAGACGCCGGTGACCAGCAGCAAGTCAGCGTGCCGGATACTCCCGACCAGCGTAATGCCGAAACGCTCCAAATCATAGCGCGGCGTAAGCGTATCGATAATTTCGATATCACAATTATTGCAGGCACTCCCCCCCAGGTGGAAAACGTTCAGCGACCTGGTCAGCATATTAACGGCAAGGCTCATGGTGTTACCATCCCAAAAATGCAATCACGCAAGCCACCATGGCGGCCAGCGTCACCGGTCCCCAGAAAAATTTAACGGCCTGATCGATCCGCACCCGCGGCGCCGTGTTACGGATGAGCACCACAGCCACCACAAGCCCGAGATACTTGAGCGCGCCCAGCAGAATCGGCAGCCAACCGTTATTAAACACAATCCCGCCACAGAAAACGGCCACCAGTAAAATTGGCACCGTAAACAACATCATCGCCCGCGTCAATTTGAAAACGCCCAGCGGCGGACCGGAATATTCCACGTAAACACCACCGGTCAGCTCCGTTTCGGCCTCGGATGCGTCAAACGGCACCAACGTCAGCTTGGCCTGCATGCAAACAATG
>CAYYBV010000383.1:0-1716 GCA_964469675.1 uncultured Verrucomicrobiota bacterium | reverse complement strand
GGCAATTCTTTACATTTACCATTTCGGCACATCGGACACGGCATTGCTCAGAAACTCGCTGCGCGATCAGGCCATGGTGGTCAGGATCGGCAAATCGGTGTATTACGAGTTCGGCAAAAAAGCCGCGGTGCGAATTATGGACGACGCGAAACCGGCAATCGGTGCGGTGCCGTATCCCCGCTTCCGTCCAACGGCAGGGGTGTTTGACCTGCGAGGCCGCCTCCTCGAACCGTCCGGTACGCGCCTGCACCTGGTAGGACGCCTGGGATTTCGGTTGAATGATGCCCGGCTCCGGCGCGCAGGGTTGGACTACTGGGACGCCGTGGACCTGGAACGCCACGCCGATCCGGCGGCGCTGTTCCAGCGCGTTGCGCCGGCGCCATGCTATTTTTTCAGCACACGCGGCAACATCAATTACGCTTCCATCCGTTACCAACCCGGCGCCATGCTGGTATTCGGGTGCGAGACCCGCGGGTTACCGGAGGAATTGCTCAATGCACACCCCAGCCGGGTCATCGGCATTCCAATGCGAAGCGACCGCGTCCGTTCGCTCAACCTGGCCAATGCCGTGGCTATTGTGTTGTACGAGGCGTTGCGCCAATTTCAAACACCCGGGGATTGAGAATCCTGCGTTTCCCGCTCCGCGCGCTACGCGCTTTGCAGCGTCTGCAGGAGATTATACCGTGACAGGATGCGAACCATTGCCACATCCAGGGTATGACCCGCCTTATAGGAAATAACCCCGCCCACAAAACGCCCCTCGTCAATCAGGGCCAGCGCCGCCAAAAGATCCAGCAGGGCACGGTGCCAGACCGCCTCAAGCGATTTACCGGCATGTATCAGGAGCGGCGCGTTGACATAGCGGCGCCGGCCGGCGATCAGGATGTTTTTATCCGTATAGCCAAGGTTGCGAATATCGGCAAACAGTTTGCCCACCGTCTGGGAATAAAATTTCATGGCAGCCGTTGTGTTGGTCCGCGCCAAGGCGCCGTAACAAAACCGCTTGCGGTTGAGATTAAAGCGAATCCGTTGCCGGCCCATGGCATTGGGAAAATCAACGGCGCAATCCATTTGTAAATACAAGGCATTGGCGCGCGCCGGCAACAGGGTCACAAAACTGCCGTTGGGCCCGCCCATGCTAACGGCTTCTTTGACGGTCACATAGGCCGCGGGAGCGGCGGCCGTTGCCGTGCCGGCCCCCGTCAGGGCCTCAACCAAGTCAATGCTACCCCGGTCAAAGAGCGGCGGATCACCCGAATCGGCTTTGATCATCAGGTTGTCAATCCCCAATCCCAGCCGCAGGGCAATGATATGTTCCACCATGCGCATGTAGTTGTGGGGCGACCCGCTGCGCAGGACAATATTACGGATCGTGGTCCAGACGTTGCGCACGGAAACCTTAATGGGCAGGGAGCCCGGCTGGTCCACGCGGTCAAACCACCACCCGGCGAGTTCCGTCGGCTCGAATCGCAGCGTCCGGTGCTCGCGCCCGAAAAACGTACCGGGCCCGGTCACTTGGACCGGCTTGCGGATCGTCACCTGGCAACGGTCGGGCGGGTCCGGCGACTCCGCGGTCAAATCCCAGTCCACGCTTTGCCGCGTAAATTTTTCATGGGCGCGGCGCACCTCGTCGGCCGCACCGGCCAGAATTACACCATAGGGTTCCTGGTTCATAACAAATGTAGAATTTGGGATTCCGGCGACAGAATTCAGCAT
>CAYYBV010000382.1:0-1719 GCA_964469675.1 uncultured Verrucomicrobiota bacterium | reverse complement strand
TGCATCCAGCACGGGAAAACCCGAAAAAGTGTATCCCTTTTCAGCCTTGCGGGCTTTGACCTGCTGGAGCGTTTCATTGGCCCGGAAAGTTACCGGGTGGCGGATTAATCCGTTCAGGTGATGCTTGACGGCTTCCACTTCGCGGCTTTGCCGGGGAATATCCAGGTTTTTGTGGATGATGCCAATCCCGCCTAATATGGCCATGGCGATGGCCATCTTGCTTTCGGTCACGGTATCCATTGAGGCGCTGACAAAAGGGATGTTAACCGTAATATGCGTGGTCAACCGGCTGCTGATATCGGCTTCTTTCGGCAGGAAGTCGGCATAGCGGGGAATCAGCGATACGTCGTCAAACGTAAGCCCGGCGTGCGCCGCCGAGGCCATAAATGCAACCATCGCACGATCTGGCTTCATGGATATGGCGCTCCTTGCTTGATGGGTCATTGATATTTAAAGATCCAGAACGCAGCTTAACCCGGTTAATTTTAAGGCTAAGCGAACGAAACTAATGAGCACTTGATTATTATAGTTTATACTGCCGGGGCGTCCAAGACTTTTCTGATGTAATTGGTCAGGGTTTCCGCGCTGAACGGTTTTTGCAGAAAAGCCGCGTCGGGTTGCAATACACCGATCTGGGTGGCGGCATCGTTGGTATACCCCGACATATATAAAACTTTAAGGTTGGGCCGTTTCCGGCGCAGCAGGCGCACGAGATCGGGCCCGCTGGGGTCTTTCATGACAAGATCCACGAGCGCCATATCAATGGGCTTGTCGTAGTTGTCACTGTAAAGCAGTGCATCGCGGCCGTTGTCGGCGGAAATCACGTGATAGCCCAACCCGGCCAGAATCTGGCTAACCATAGAAACGATATTAGCCTCATCATCAATAACCATAATCGTTTCTTTGCCGCACGTGATCACGGATGGTTGCGGTTTGGGCGCCGCCGCCATTTCAGTTGTATGCGAAGCTGGAAAATAAAGCTTGAACGTGGTGCCCCGGCCAATTTCCGAATAGACCGCAATATAGCCGCCGAATTGCTTGACGATCCCATAAGTTATTGCCAAGCCCAGTCCCGTGCCCTTGCCTTTGGCCTTGGTCGTGAAAAACGGCTCGAACAGGTGCTCGATAACATCGGGCGGGATCCCGCAGCCGGTGTCGCTGACCTCAAGCTCGACATAATTGCCTGGCGTCAGACCCAGGTGCGTTTCGCAGAATTTTTGGTCAAATTTACGGTTGTTGCTCTCAATCATTAAATGACCGCCGTCAGGCATGGCGTCGCGGGCATTGGTAACCAGGTTGGTAATCACCTGTTCGAGCCGCGAAACCTCGGCTTTGATGTCGGGCAAGTGTGGATCCAGGTGCAGGCTCAATTTTATTTTTTTGCCCAACGTGCTCGCCAAAAATGACTGTAAGTTCTGGATGATGGCGTTCAGGTTCTGGTTGCTGGTCTCAATTTTCTGACTACGGCTGAAATCCAGCAGTTGCCTGGTGAGCGCCTTGGCCCGTTCCGCCGCCATGATAATTTCATGGGTGTTATTGTGACGTGGATCGTCGGCTGCGGTCGTTTTTTGGATGAGCGAGCTGTATCCTAAAATGGTTGTCAGAATGTTGTTGAAATCGTGGGCGATATTATTGGCTAACCGCCCTATGGCTTCCATCTTGGAATTTTGCTGCTGCCGTGCGTCGGATTTTTTAAGCGCCTCGGCGACGGCATGTTGG
>CAYYBV010000381.1:0-1725 GCA_964469675.1 uncultured Verrucomicrobiota bacterium | reverse complement strand
ACAACGGATGCGCGCGTCCTGCATCATGTTGTCCAGCGCATGGCCCATATGCAGGATGCCCGTCACGTTGGGGGGCGGGATCACAATGGCATAGGACTTGCCGGCGCGGCCGGACTCGGCATGAAAAGCCTTCTTTTCCAGCCAGCGGGCATACCACTTGTCTTCCACTTTCAGCGCGTCATATGTTTTATCAAGTTCTAACATCGGTTCCCTGTAATTCAATGGTTGCCGCAACCGGCAACCAGGAAAATTCGCAAACACTTTGGCCGGATACGTTCCGCAGAGGCCCCCAGCCGGTCATTATGCCGGCCGCCCAGGGGGCTGCGGCTTGCGCCTGGCCTGCTCATCCTTGAAGAGCTTGTATTCAACGCCATCCACCAGGGCCTCCCAGGAGGCGTCGATTATATTTTCGGAAACGCCCACCGTGCTCCAGGTATCCTGGCCATCACTGGACTCAATGATCACGCGCGTTTTGGCCGCAGTAGCCTCCTTGGGATCAAGAATGCGCACGTTGAAATCAGTAAGTGCCACCCTGGCAATCGCCGGATAAAACCGCGTCAACGCCCGGCGCAGGGCATTATCCAAAGCGTTAACCGGGCCATCACCCTCGCCGACCATGTGTTCGACTTCGTTGCCGACTTTCACCTTAATGGTCGCTTCCGATATGCAAGGCTCGTTCTTGCCGCGTTTTTCGATAATCACGCGATAGCCTTCCAGCTCAAAGAAGGCTTTATGCCGCTTCAAGACTTTTTGAATCAGAATTTTGAATGAGGCGTCGGCTGACTCGAATTGATATCCCCTTTTTTCCAACTGCTCCAATTTATTAAGCACCTCCTTGATTTCCGGAGATGACTTGACAATATTCACGCCCATTTCAATGGCCTTGAGCAGGATGTTACTGCCACCCGAAAGCTCCGAGATCAGAATGCGCCGCAAGTTGCCAACTGTTTCCGGCGGAACATGTTCAAAACTGCGCGGATTCTTTTCCACGGCATTGACGTGCATGCCCGCCTTGTGGGCGAAGGCGCTTTCGCCCACATAGGCGGCCTGGCGGACATGCAGCATGTTCAAGGACGCATCCACAAAATGCGAGAGATTCATCAAGCTGCCCAAATTATTCTTGCATCGGCAGGAACACCCCATTTTTAAGATCAGGTTGGGAATGATCGCGCAGAGGTTGGCGTTACCGCAACGCTCGCCATAGCCGTTGATCGTACCCTGCACATGGACGGCACCAACCCGCACGGCCTCAATCGAATTAGCCACCGCCAGCTCGGCATCGTTGTGGCAATGAATTCCCACGGGCGCCGTCACGCCCGCGACCACGGCGCGGGTAATATCAGCGATTTCGCAAGGCAGGCAACCGCCGCGGGTATCACACAGCACCAGGCAATCCGCACCGGCCTCCAGGGCCGCGCGCAGCGTGGCCAGCGCATAAGTCGGGCTGTCTTTATAACCATCAAAAAAATGCTCGGCATCATAAATCACCTTGCGGTCGCGCTGTTTCAGATAGGCCACCGTATCCCGGATCATGGCCAGGTTTTCGCTCTCGGTTGTCCGCAAAACATCTTTCACATGCAGACGCCAAGATTTGCCAAAGATGGTGACAACCGATGTTTGCGCCTCGATCAATTTCAAGGTTCCCTGATCCTCGCCCACCGGCGTGTTGGCGTGGCGCGTGCGGCCAAGGGCCGCCACTTGGGCCTGCTTTAAGTTTTTCAGCCG
>CAYYBV010000380.1:480-1728 GCA_964469675.1 uncultured Verrucomicrobiota bacterium | reverse complement strand
CTGGCAAATATGGGCGTTCGCATCTCAAACCAGGCAAGCAGTTGTTCCAGGCCGCCAACCGCGCGGAAAGACTCGGAGGTATGGTGATATTCAAGAATGCCCGTCTTGCGGATAATCTGGGTCTTTTCCGCGACAATTTCCCGCTCCATCTTCGGCAAGAGGCCGCCGCTGCGCATGGCCGCCAGGGTGATCACGCGTTCCGCCTCCGTCAATGTAAGGCCGGCGGCGGCCCGAATGACCGCATCCTTTTGTTCCGCGGAAAGTTCAGCAGTCATTTGCTCCGACCGGCAACGCTCGGCAATGCGATCCAGGACCGGTTCCAGGTGCTCCCGGTCGGGAAGGCGAAAGACCACCAGGTTGACTTCCTTTTCCAGCTCCGGCGGCGCTTGAAAAAGAGGACTCAGAAAAAGGAGCGACTTTTTCGTACTGCGCACGGCCCGCGCCGCATCGCGGATCAACCTGGTAATGACGGGGGTAAAGTGCCGGTGCATGTCCAGGAAAAGATAGATGCCCTCGTCGCGATTTTCGATAATGTGCGTCAGGGCAACGGTGGGGTCTTCCGCTGTCTCGGCATTGACCAGTTGCCCCTTTTCGTCCCGCAGTCCGCAGGACGCGCTCCAAATGTAAACGGGCCTTGGCTTTCCCGTATCCTCGGCCAAACGCCGGCCAATGCCGCGCAACGCGGCGATCACCCGGTCCTCTTCAAACGACACAATATAGATCAGCGGAAAGCTTGCCCGCACCAGCACTTCGAGGCGCGATTCGTCATTATCCATCAGCCGGGTGCGCCGGGCCGCCGTTTCCATGTCGCGGATCAATTCTTCCGCCCGCTGATAGCGGCACTCCGGCTCCTTCGCCAGCATATTCCGCAGGACGCGGATAATGCGGGCATCCACCTGCCGCGCCTGCAACGGCTTTTCGTCGTAGCGCGCCATCATGATGTTTTGCAAAACATCGCCTACCTGACCGGTGAAGGGCCTTTCGCCAACCAGCATCTCATAGAGGGTGATGCCCAGCGACCAGATATCGGCGTTCATGCCGGCGGCGCCCCGGAAAAGCTCCGGCGCCATGTATTCGATTGTGCCGCAACGGGTGCTGGCCAGAGCATTCGTTTTCTCCAGGAGTCTGGCAATACCGAAATCCATGAGTTTGGGCGCGCCGCCCGCCTGCAGGAAGATATTGGCCGGTTTGACATCCCGATGAACAATGTGAGACCCATGCGCATAGGCTAGCGCCTCGGCTATCAAT
>CAYYBV010000380.1:0-411 GCA_964469675.1 uncultured Verrucomicrobiota bacterium | reverse complement strand
GCAGACGATCGCCCAGCGTCCGGCCGGCAAGACACTCCATCACCAGAAAAGTCACCCCCTCGTGTTTTTCAATGCCATAAACCCGCAAAATATGGGGATGGATTAACCGGCTGGCCATTGTCGCTTCTTTGGTCAGCGCCGCAATGCCCTCCGCATCCTGCTGATGGGGAAATCCCAGGGCGACAAAGGCCGCCTCCGTCAGCGCGCCTTCATTTTTCGCCCGGTACACGCTCTTGAACGCCCCGGCGCCCAGATAAGCCTCCAATGTATAGGGGCCAAATTTCTGTCCGATTCTGTATGGTCCGCCTTCCGTCATTGTTCTCCCTCCTATACTTCAAAAATTCGCCGGGCCTTGCGCGCCACCGGCGGCGGCTCCGCCGCGAGCATATCTTCAGCCGTTGTCTCTTTCAA
>CAYYBV010000379.1:0-1745 GCA_964469675.1 uncultured Verrucomicrobiota bacterium | reverse complement strand
AAAGTAGTTGTGCCGGCAGGTGTGGCGTCCGTGAAAACATCCAATGTGGCTTGGACCCCCACCGCCTGTAGGCGCATCAGGAGATGCCCGGCCGCCCGCCGCGCACCCGGTGTGCCGGCATCGCGAAGTCCCAAAGCGATCAGCGCGCGTGTCTCCGCCATGGCCTTATCGGCATCCAGGACACAAGGCGCCAATGGTTGAAAAGTTGCCGTTTTTGGCGCCGGCCCAGACACAGGCCGACAACCGGCAGCATAAAACAATGCGGCCAATATCAAACTAATGCCTAGGCAATGTTTCATTAACGGGATTATACTGCCCAATATAAAACGCTTAATTTCAAGCACTCAACCGTAATGGAACCACTGACTGGAAAAAACTTTCCTAGACCGCCGAAGAACTTGTCCGAATCTGCTAGCGATCACCCAACCAATCTGATTCGGGTTAACCGGGGATTAGAGCAGCAAAAACCAATTGCCCGTTAATTGAGTAAAACAACACTAATTGCATGGATATGGCTGACGTTTTGGTCTAGCCACCTTTGGCGTGTTTGCGCCAGGGCCGCGTAGGCCATGACGAACAATCAACTGGCGATATCTTTGATTGGCGCATTCAAGGTATTAATTTTGCCAGCTTCACTTAACCCGCCGGTTCCGGCAATCTGACGCCTTGCACGATCACGTTGACCAAGCCGATTTTTTTACCAGTCATTTCCTCGACCGCCTTGCGAACATCATTTTGAATGCGCCAAGCCACTTGGGGAATGCGAACACCAAAAGCAATCACAACATGGAGATCCAGGTTTACGTTTTGCTCAACCAGGTCAACCTTAATGCCATGATCAAATGATGCCTTGCCGACCATGCTGGCCAGCCCCTCGGCAAACGAACCGCTCATTTCGACAACCCCGGGAACCTTTAGGGCCGCCAAGCGGGCAATCGCGGCAATTACGCTGTTGTGCACCCGAATGGCGCCCAGCTCGGTGCCATCATCGGCATGTTCCGCCACACCATCCTGGTTACCATCAAAGGCCCCATTCCTGGCATTTAACTCGGGCACCCTTTTGCTCGTTACCATGGTTATTTACCTCCAAGAAATTAACGGAATATTAAAACTCTAATTTACAAAGTCTTGCTTTCCATCTTTTTTCACGGAACGCTGAAATCTTCGTCCTAATCAAATTTTTTAAAATTTAAACTTGGCACCTTTTTTGGACGGCCACGCCTTAAGCACCGGCCCGGGGCACACCGCCCAAGCCAGCCTTCAACAACTGTTCCAAGTACGCCGTATGGTAGCGTCCGCGGCGGAAAGAAGTGTCGTTCAATATGGCGCGACCGAGTGGCACCGTAGTCTTAACGCCCTCAATCATGAATTCGCTCAACGCGCCGGACATGCGCTGGATGGCTTCCTCACGGGTGTCGCCACGCACAATGAGCTTGGCAATCAGACTATCGTAGAATGGCAGAACATCGTAGCCGCTATAGACATGCGAATCCACCCGGATGCCCGGACCGCCCGGGAAATGGACCCATTCCACCCGGCCGGGTGACGGCGCAAAATTATTGGCTGGATCCTCGGCATTGATCCGGAACTCAATGACATACCCTTGCGGATTAATCGCCTTCTGATCAAAGGACAACCGCTGGCCGGCGGCAATTTTAATCTGCTCCTTAACCAAGTCGTAGCCGGTGGCCATTTCGGTAACCGAATGCTCGACCTGGATACGGGTATTCATTTCGATGAAATAA
>CAYYBV010000378.1:0-1755 GCA_964469675.1 uncultured Verrucomicrobiota bacterium | reverse complement strand
CCGGTAGCTCCCTGCAGGACGATAATGGCTACTATACTGATACGGTGTATTGGTTCCGATTTGAGCCTGTAGAATGGCGTGTGCTGTCAAACTCAAATGGCGAGCTGCTGGTTATGGCGGATAAGATTTTGAGTTCAAATCAATATTACGATCAGCAGTATGAAGATGTAACATGGGAAACTTGTTCTTTACGCAACTGGCTCAACAATGATTTCTATAACATTGCCTTCGATTCGGCCGAACAAGTGAGGATAGAAACGACCGCCCTTATAAACGAGGACAATATAGAACAGGGCACATTAGGCGGTAACGATACAAATGACAAGATTTTTCTACTTGCACAGAGTGACGCCGCCAACGCCGATTACGGATTCAACCCAAATTTCGACAATCCGGATTCTACACGTGAAGCTGTTGGAACAGATTATGCAAAATGCAATGGGCTCTATGTTAGTGATGACGGCGATATTGCCGGCAACAGTATGTGGTGGTTACGTTCCCCCGGGTCTTATCAGAACTATGCCAGCATTATTGATGCCGACGGCTATGGCGGGCGTAGCGACAACGCACTAAATGCCTATCTTGGCGTTCGTCCGGTACTTAGAATCAACGCCAACACATAAAGTGACCGTCAAATCGAAGTACAAATTGTCTTATTTAAAATTTCCGCCTTGTGTGGGTAAGTATACACGAGGCGGAAATTTTTAGGTGTTTTACGCTTACGTCGATTTATGTTATTTATGCAGCCGTCAAAAAGAGTGATTAGAAGAAAATTATGGATAATAAAATTATGGAAAAACGGTACTTGATATAATGCATACGATATGGTAATGTACTAATTGTTATTCAACTATTGATCACATGGAGGCGGTTACATGCAGGAAGACAAGCTCGGTACTCAAACAATTGAGCCTGAAGTGCAAGAAAAATATGTTTACTAAGACCGGCGGTATCTCGGCAAAAAAGAGACCTTCGCTTATGTTTTATTTGATGTGTCGCAAAGCTTTAACATAAATGCGTACCAGGAACGCTTTATTTTTGATGTGCTCCACATTGACTTTGTGTATTTATCCATTTTAAACTTAATTGGCGGCATATGGGACGTTATCAACGACGTGATTATAGGCACTGTTGTGGACAAAACCCGCACCCGTTGGGGCAAGTTTAGGCCCTATTTAATAATATTTGCCGTGCCCGGTACCGCACTTACTTGTTTGTATTGGCTAATGCCGGTGTTTTTCTCCGGCAGGTCGGAAAAAGATATTCCGAAGTTTCTAGCGTACTTTGCCTTGGCCATTCTTCAGGAAACGATGGGTACTTTCCGTGGCATTTCCCAAACCGGTATGTTAGCCACCATCACACCCCACCCGGTGGACAGGACCCGCCTGATTACACTGGCCACGGTTGCCTCCGGTTTTTTGGGGGAAAGAATACCGGAGCTCATGATGACGCTAATGATAGACGGGATCAACATGGGTAAACTGAATATCGAAATGCAAAGCACTTATGTTTTTATGGGCCTTTTTACAACTCTTGTCAGTGGTGGGCTTGCCCTTTATTTCCTCTTGGTCACGCGTGAACGAGCCATGCAGTCTATTGAGAGCCCGAGCATTATGCAGGGCATAAAATCAATCCTTCTGAAACTCTTCTTATTTTCGATGAGATACAGGAAGTTCCCAAAGCCTTAACCTCATTGAAGTATTTTAATGAGAATGCCCCCCAATATCATATCGTTTGCGCCGGAAGCCTCCTTGG
>CAYYBV010000377.1:0-1809 GCA_964469675.1 uncultured Verrucomicrobiota bacterium | reverse complement strand
GGCTCTGCTTGTGTTTTCGAGCTTGGTTTTGTATAAATGCCGCAAATATATTTTGTGTGCTTGGTTTCCGTCCCGCGTCGCCGATCTTGAGGATGCGGAACAAAAAGAGCTGCGCCTGGCCTCCATCGCCTTCCTGGGCTGTTCGCTGGGCCTGGTGCTAATCCTGTGGCTTTCGATGGGGGCCAACCTTTTTTACACGATTCTTTTTTATCTAATTATCTTGGTCATTACCATCGGCCTGATCCGTGTGGTGGCTGAGGGCGGATTGCTCTCTTTTCAGGCTTGGGCCAACCCAGTGCATTACGTGCGCAATTTATTTGGGTTGGATCATGCCTGGACATCGGCCACGTTCTTTGCGCCTTTAATGGTGTATTACTCCTTAATTTTTCTGGACATCAAGACCTTTATTGCCCCGGCCATGGCCAATGCCCTGAAATTGCGTGAAGATTACCGTTTGAAAAGATTTTCTTTCCATGTCGCCGTGGCCGCCGCCATTGCCATTGCCGGATTGGTGGCCGTGGTTGTCGCGCTGATGATGTGCTATGACCGCGGTTCCGATGCGATGCATTACTGGTTTTATTCGATGTTGCCGCGCGAAAACATTTTTGAAATCATCCGTTCCACCATCAAGAATGCGCCGACGGCGAACGCCGGCAACGCGGTTTGGACCATCAGCGGCGGAGTGGTGATGGGGACCCTGCTGTTTTTGCGGCAGTTTTATTTCTGGCTTCCGCACCCGATCGGACTCATTATGTTCGTCAATCCGATCATGGACTCCTATTGGTTCTCTATTTTTCTGGGCTGGCTGTGCAACGTGGCGGTCACCAAGTACGGTAACAAGGATAATTTTCAGCGCGCCAAGGGGTTTTTTATCGGACTGATTATCGGTGAATTGATCCTGGTGGTCATGGCTTTCGTCGTCACCATGTTGCTGGGCGCGAATTGTGGCATTGACCTGAACCGGAATTAGAGCCAATTTATGAATACGCAATCAATCAACGCGATCCCCTTGCAAGTCAAGGTTCCCTGGAAGGTGGTGTTTGCCGTTAGCTGGGGTAGCCTGCGCCGGCGTTTTTTCCGCGCGATGATCACCATGATTGGCGTTGTACTCGGCATTGCTTTCCTGTCCTATATGCTCGTGAATGAAAGTATCCTGAAGGCGCTGGTCGCCATGAAGGACGACAAAATCAATGTGCTCCTGCAGAAAGCAGGGGTTGATATCTTGCAGGCCGGCACCGACACGATGATGCTAATGCTGATCGGGCTTTCGCTCCTGACCTGTCTGGTCGGCATTGTCAACGCTATGCTCATGGCGGTTGCCGAGCGTATCAAGGAAATTGGTACATTGAAATGTCTGGGCGCCGAGGATGGATTCATTGTCAGGACTTATTTTGTCGAGTCGTCGTTGCAAGGGGTTCTGGGAACGGTTTGCGGCGCGCTGCTCGGCTTGCTGGTGGCCGTTTTAATGAATATGTTTGCCTACGGCGGATTTGTTTTCCGCACGTTTCCCTGGTCGGCGGTGGTCCGGGCTGAACTGGTGGCTTTCTTTATCGGATCAATTATGTCCGTCATGGCTTCGATTTTACCGGCTTATTTTGCGGCGCGCAAACAGCCGGTGGATGCGATGCGGGTGGAGGAGTAATGGCCGACCTTGTCATAAAAGCGCAAAAACTGACCAAAGTTTACGCCATGGGCGCAGAAAAAGTTTATGCCCTCAAAGGCGTGTCGCTGGATATATTCCGGGGCACCTATGTCTCAATCATGGGCCCTTCCGGTTCGGGTAAATCCACTTTTTTTAATATTGTGGGC
>CAYYBV010000376.1:0-1810 GCA_964469675.1 uncultured Verrucomicrobiota bacterium | reverse complement strand
GGTGTAGAGCCGCACCTGCTGGCCGCCTGCCTGCGCGCCGTACTGGCCCAGCGCCTGATCCGCCGCTTATGCCCGGTTTGCCGCCGGCCGGAAGCCCTAAAGGAAAGCGAGGTTGGCATACTCAAGACGGCCAACTGGGACGGGAAGTCCCCGACAGCATGGTCAGCGCAAGGTTGCCCGGCCTGCTTGGAAGGCTACAAAGGTCGTACGGGGTTATTTGAGCTGATGATCGTGGATGCGGATATGGCTAATGCAATCCGCGCCGAACAACCCAATAGCCAGGCCCTGCGCGACCTGGCCATCCGCGGCGGCATGACCACCATGCTGGACGATGGCGTGGAAAAATTAGCGCGGGGCTTGACCAGTTTTGCCGAGCTGTTGCGCACAATTGGCCGATCCGCCTGCTAACATTCTTTCATGCAGACTTTTGAATACCAGGGGTTTGACAAAAATGGCCAAACACGCAAGGGCTTGGTCGAGGCACTGGATATCAAGCGCGCGCGTGAAAAATTGGCCGGCGACGGCCTGCTGGCCGAAAGGATTGTACCCGCAGGGGAGTCACGGACTAACCTTCACTGGTTACGCGCAACAGCCTTTGGGGCAGATGAGCGCACAATGTTCTATCGAGAATTGGTCGCTCTCCTGCACGCCGGCTTGCCGCTGGTAAACGCCATCGACGTGCTGATCCAATCTCCCGACATGGGCACGACGCGCCCGATCATGGCAGCACTGCGCGATAATATCAAGGAAGGCGCCTCGCTGGCGGCCGCACTCGCCCATGCCAGTCGCAAGGTCAGCAGTTACGAAATGGCTGTAATCGCGGCAGGTGAACGGGCCGCTTCGCTGGAGACGGTGCTGGATCGGTTGGCCATTTTCATGGATGAGCAAGCCCGTTTGCGTGAACGCTTGGTCACAGCCCTGATTTATCCGACAATTATTTTTCTTGTTGCCATCGCCATTGCCGTAGGACTTTTGGGCTTCGGTATTCCCCATATCAGCAAAATTCTGACGGAAGACAGTCGGGTTGCCCTGCCCCTACTGACCCGTGCGATGATCCAGTTCGGCACTTTGTTCATGCATGCCGGATTGCCCATGCTCGCACTGGTACTGGCCGGAGCCATTTTCTGGTGGCGAAGAATGGCGCATGACCCCGAGAAAGCTTGTAATTTCAATCGCCGACTGTTCAAGGTTCCGATGTTCGGCACTGGATATGCAATCCTGGTCGCGTTACGGTTTGCGCGCACACTGGCCATGCTGATCGATGGCGGCGTGTCCCTTGTCGACTCTCTGCCGCTGGCTGGTGAATCCACGGGCAGCCGCTGGATTGCGCGCCGGGTAGCGGCAGAGGCCGATGCAGTGCGGCATGGACGATCACTGACAGATATGCTTAAACAGATTCCACCTTTTAACTCGTTGTTCGGATGGGTGCAGGTGGGCGAAGCTAGCGGCACCCTGGCCCGCATGCTGGATAGCGCGGCAAACCGCTTGCAACAACAGTGGGACCAATTTTTGACCCGCCGAATGAATATGCTGGAACCGATCCTGATCCTAATTATCGGTGTATTTGTCCTAATGGTGGTGCTGGCCGTCCTGTTGCCCATCTTGACGTTGAACCAGCATCTAGGCTAAAAAACTTCCCGACACATCCCTCATATCGCACATGGCACAAACTTCGCTCGAACCAGCATAAAGTTTGTAGGCCTTTACCCCACCCCGCATCACGGCATCCAATAGGCACCGGGGACACCGTTGAGCTGATCCTCTCGCATAGCGACAACGGCCATGACCTTGGGCACATAGGCCCGGGTTT
>CAYYBV010000375.1:0-1821 GCA_964469675.1 uncultured Verrucomicrobiota bacterium | reverse complement strand
GTTCTTGCCAGTGCGGGTGGGGAATTTCGATGTGCTGCTCTTTGACCTGCAGGCCGTCCGCATAAATAATGTCAATATCCATGGGCCGCGGCGCGTTTATGACCGTGTTCGGTATGCGGCCGATTTTCTGTTCCATGAATTGAAACGTCCGCATTAGCTGGGAAACCGGAATCAGCGTCCTGATAATCAATATGGAATTCAAAAAATGAAGCTCCTGGAATTCTGCGGGCACATCCACTGGCTCCGCATCATAAACCGGTGATTGTGCCGCCGCCACGATGCCGGGACTTTCCAAGATGATGGACTTGGCGTTTTTAAGATGCGCCAGGCGATCCCCCATGTTTGATCCGAGACTTAACCCAACTTCCATGTGCTTTATTCCTTGATATCCAGTACGTCGGCCATGCTGTAAAGGCCAGGCTTACGCGTGGTTATCCACGCGGCCGCACGCAGGGCGCCCATCGCGAAACAGTCGCGACTGCTGGCGCGGTGGGTTAATTCCAGACGTTCCCCGTCGGTTGCGAAAAGAATGGTGTGATCGCCCACTACGTCACCAGCCCGGACAGCGTGAATGCCGATTTGTGCCTGTGGTCGTTCTGCCACCAGGCCGTGCCGACCATGGGTGATTACGTTTTCCAGTTTTAGATCACGTGCAGCGGCGGCGGTTTCCGCCAGGCGCAGGGCCGTCCCGCTCGGCGCATCCTTTTTATGGCGGTGATGCGTTTCGATGATCTCAATATTGTAGTCGGCCAGGGCGCTGGCGATTTTCTTGACCATGGCAAACAGGAGGTTAACGCCCATGCTCATGTTGGGCGACCAGACAATTGGAATATGGAGGGCCGCCTTGTGGACAGCCTCCGTCTGGGCCGGATTCAAGCCGGTTGTGCCGATAACCAAGGGTTTTTTTAGTTCAGCCGCCAGCTTTGCATGCTGGGCAGTGGCCGATGGAAAGCTGAAGTCTATGAGCGCATCCGCTTTCTGAAAAGCCTTGTTACTGTCGTCCGTCAGGATCAGGCCGATATCCGCAATGCCGGCGATTATCCCGATATCTTTGCCCAGGAGCGGGCATTGCTCCGCTTCAACGGCCCCGACCAGTTGCAGGCTGGGTGCGCGGACTGCGCAGCGGATAAGGGCTTGGCCCGCGCGCCCGGCCGCACCCAGGATTACAATCTTAAGTTTAACTAGCGATTTACTGGTTTTTGGCATGCTGTCATTTCCTTGGAACATCAGCCGTGCACTCGGCGTAAACATGATTATATTTTATGATTTTCTGTGTGCGTGTTTATTTGCGTGTCAGATCAGCTTCACCTTCCGCAGCGTGTCGGCTAGGCGGGTTTTAAGGGCCGGGTTCATGGCGCAAAGCGGCAGGCGGTATATTTCTTCGATGTGCCCCATCATCGCCAAGGCCGCCTTTACCGGGATGGGGTTGGTGTCGAGGAACATGTCGCTAAACAACTGGAAATAATCCTGGTGCAGGCGCCGGGATTCTTGCCAGCGCCCATCCAGCGCGGCATGTACCAAGTTGGCCACAGGTTGGGGGATAACGTTGCCGGCCACGCTAATGACGCCTTTGGCGCCGACTGTCATCATCGGGAGCGTCAGGGGATCATCGCCGCAGAGCACACACAGGTCGCATTGGGCCAGAATCTGGCTTACGCGCGGCACGCTGCCGGCCGCCTCTTTGATGGCTTTAATATTTGGGTGGCGGGAGAGCCGGGCAACCGTGTCCAGCGCTATTTCCGTGCCGCAGCGTCCCGGGATGTTATAGAGAATCACTGGCAGGCCGAGGTCAGCGATGGCGCTAAAATGGCGGTAAAGCCC
>CAYYBV010000374.1:0-1826 GCA_964469675.1 uncultured Verrucomicrobiota bacterium | reverse complement strand
GCGTTTGGCGAAGGTAGGCCCGATGCCCTTGATCATGCCGCTGGCTAGATAGCGGCGCAGCCCTTCCGTCGAGGTCGGGGTTATGCAGGTGATGGCCCGGGCATGGAACTGCTGCCCGTGGGCTTTATGCCTTACCCATTCGCCCTCGGCTTGCAGCTCTTCGCCCTCCCATATCGCGGCGCAGTTGCCTACCACTGTCACCAAATCGACACGTCCCCTTATGCGGGCCGGGATCTTGACCGTGCAGACCGTGTAACCGTTCTCGTCATTGCGGTAGACGATGGACTCGACGGTGCCAGTCACGGACTGGACGTCGGTTTCATTACTGATTTTTTGCGGGGTGTGCATGGCTGCGTTCTGGCAAGTCCGGTCAGGCGTAAAGCATTATGATCGCGGCGATGACCAAAGGTTCGGTACCGGTATTTTCCACACCGTGCGAGCCGCCCTTGCCGGTCAGTATCGCGTCACCCGTACTGACAGGGGTCCGGCTGTTGTCCTCGATGATAAAGCCCTGACCGGACAGCACGATATAAATTTCGTCCTCGGCCTCATGGCTGTGGGTGCCGATCGAGCCGCCCGGCGGCACGGTCAGCCGCGCGCACAGTCGCACCTTGGCGCCGAAAGCTTCTGGCGCGAACCAGTTTTCGACCTTCACGGTGCCCTTGCCGCCGCGCATGTTCTCGCGCAGCTCAGCCCGCATTTCTCCGTCGCGTGTGATCATCTGCTTTCCTTCCTTAGTTATATCAACAAGCCACAATTAGTATGAAACTATGAAATAGGTGCTCCTGATTTTATTGTGGCACTCTTTTGCCCTTGATAGATCGTCTTATATATAGCGCAGGCAATTTCATAAGCTAATACAGGCGGAACGGCGTTGCCGACTTGCGTGAACTGACGCGCCACTGGTCCCGTGAAGAAGTGTTTATCCGGGAATGTTTGTAAACGCGCACATTCGCGCACAGACATTGTGCGAGGAATATATGGGTGCAGGTGGGAACGACCGCCGCCCCCAGTGCCTCCGGCGATAATGGTCTTTGATGGCCGGAATGGATCAAGGCGGTCAACACGACCGAGTTTGTCGCGTTTGCCAAAACCCAACCGCATGTATCGCTCGATCGATTTGACATTATGCTCTCGGGTCACATGATTTGGTACACCATCTAAAGAAGATGTGAACACACATCCGGACGGAAAACATTTACCTAAAGGTTTTGGAAATTGGAAAGCTCCAATTCTGCTTCCGATGATAAAAGTCCGCATCCTTTTTTGTGGAACTCCATAGTCCGCAGCATTGATAACCCTCGGTGGCGCCACAAGGTAATGAGCATCTGATAACATTTGGCATGCCATCTTAACCTGCGCTCCACTATCAATAGTCAACAAACCGTCGACGTTTTCAATGACAAATACCTCAGGATTGAAATGGATAATTATGCTGATATAATGGAACAAAAGGTTTCCGTATTTCTCATGACTAAAACCAGTGCGCTTAAAAGTCTTCATAGTTTTTGAAAAACGCTGATTAGCTGCTATGCTGAAAGACTGGCAGGGCGGGCCTCCATGAAAAACGCCAGGAAAATTTTGTGAAATGCCAAAAGCTTCAAGTGCCGAGATTACGGCATCAGGGTCGTTGACATCACCGGGATTTAAGGGCGGGCCGATTATATTCTTATGTCCGTTGGCTCGCAAGGTGTCGCAAAACATCGGATTGATTTCGACATCAATCACGGTTTTAAAACCAGCGCATTCGAAGCCTATATCCAACCCGCCCGCACCCGAAAAGAAACTGACGCAGGGAATGCCTTCAGCAATTGAAGGACGACAAT
>CAYYBV010000373.1:0-1827 GCA_964469675.1 uncultured Verrucomicrobiota bacterium | reverse complement strand
TCAGCCCCTGGCCTATTGTCATTCAGTCCCTCCAGGACGAAGCCGCCCCCAAAAACCGTACTTGTGCCAAACTCCAGTGGCAGGCAAGAATGCCTGCCCCACGTTTTTGGCACCGTACACACCAAGTAAATTCACCCGTCCCCAACCGGCTTGTTGTCTTTGCGTCGTTGGCGCTTCAAAATCAAGGGACGTCTCCAATTGTCATTTCGGTTTCGAGGTCTGCGTCGGCTTATCAAACGCTTTACGGATTAATAATTTCCCGTGATCATATGTATTATAAAAAACTAGGTTACATGATTCATCAAACTTCAAGTAACAACTATTTATCGTTTCATTGCTCAAACCTTGTAAAAAATACTTTATTCCTCCATTGTTATAAAAACCAATTTTTATAATGACAGAACCGTTGTTTACAACCTGAATAGTATTAAGATTTCCATCATCATTGTATGCAAATATTTGTCCGTTTCCTGAAACAACACGCGAGACAAGTGTGCCAGATTTATTGTAAGACCGTCCACTAATGCAATACCCAGATGGTGATATTGTTATAATGTTTTTTACTTGTCCGTTGGGGTAATATGCCGTTCTGCGGACAGGAAACACCGTGACGATCACTTTTTGCATCTTGGCAAGTAATGGGAACTCACTGCTATATTCAAAATGGAAAAAAACAGGAAGTCCAATATTCTTAAACATGAAAAACCCAACTATTATGGCAATAAAAACAGAAACTATAAAATAAAAACGGCGAATCTGATTGTTTTTTAATTGCCACATATCTGATTTCAGTGTTGGTTTGCTGAACATCCAGATTGCAAAAAATCACCTGTTTCCAACCTGGCAAACCACGATCTATTTTTACTTGGTGGTCTATTTCGATGTTGTTTTCAGCTCCGCAGCCCGTTTGGCGCCATGGGCGCGAAGATACGAAATTAATTCCTTGTGGCTGGAATATATCTCCTTGTAGCCGCTAAAGCGGCCATTTTCCTTGGGGAGGTGTTTGATCATTGCCCCCAATTCCTCTTCAGCTTTTATCGCGCTGTCAAGAGCGGTACCCTCCCCGGGGCATACGACATTGACGTTCGCACCATTTTCGACTAACAATTGCATTAATTGAATCGCCGGCGGCGGCCCCGCATACTGGATGGTTTTGCTGGCGTACATCAGGGGGGTACCTCTGCCGTCGGTGATGTTCACGTCGGCGCCGTGCTGAATCAAGTATTTGGCGATCTGAATGTCGCGCAATAATATCGCCGCGATCAACGGCGTATTGCCCCAGTGCCCATCCTCTTTCCGCTTCAGGTTCACGTCGGCCCCGTGCTCCACCAACAAACGGACCATCTCCTTATTGTCTGCTCCACAAGCGGTGACGAGCGGCGGGCAGCGGTTGCTCTCGCCGTTCGGATCGGCCCCTTGTTCAAGAAGTTTCCGTGCCTTTCGGACCGATCCTTCGGCCACAACGAAGGTCAACGATTGTTCCGCCTCGTTTTGGGCGCGCAGGTCTGGATAAATCATGACCGTATCGGTCACCAGCGAAACCGGAATGTCCGCCAGGAAGCACAAAGGCAAGACGGTGCATCCAATCAACTTGCTTCCGCCGTTTCCATCGCTTAAAATGGAACGTCCCGTAACACCATACCAGACCATCCCGATATCCATCCGCGTGGCGGGATAGATCCCCCGCGGGTCCGATTTTCCGCCGTTCCTGATTTCCAGGGTGCCGCAACCGGTTAAAACCACGAGAAACAGCATTGCGGCGCGGAGCAAAGGTCTCATGATTTTCCCTTTGTCGGATCGATCTGCGGTTTTGGGGCTGTTTTGACC
>CAYYBV010000372.1:0-1836 GCA_964469675.1 uncultured Verrucomicrobiota bacterium | reverse complement strand
CATTATCATGCTAAAGGAGCAGGCCAGCAGCATGGACGCCAGGATCGAAACCAGAAAAAACAGCAAGCCCGTGCTTGACACAGATGGATGAAAGGCCCACTGCTCGAACCCCAGGAGGGGAAAGATGAAGGCCGATACCACCAGCATCGGCGTGGCGCGCAGTAACACGGGCGCAGTGCGATTGCCGATCTGGCGGGCAAACCAGAACCAGTACACGTGTACCGGGCGCACCAACTCATAGGCGATGTTGCCGCTGCGAATCAAATTAGCGATTTCGGCATCTTCGCGAAACGGGATTAACGCGAACAGAATTTGGCCTAGCCAGATATAGCTGATCACCTGCTCATACGTCATCGGCTGCGCTTTGGTGCTGGACGCGAAAAACCCCGTAAACACCATCACCCGGATCAAGCCGAAAAAGGTCTGCGTTCCAAACCCGGCCCAGGCCGCCGCCCGATATTGCAGCAACATCCGAAATCGGGCGCGAAACACAGTCAAATAGGCTTTCATAGATCGCGGAAGAAATAGACCACTGATTGGACTGATCGGCCTGATCTTGTATGTTTTCTGATCAGGAAAATCAGTCGTATCAGTTCAATCAGTGGTCTATTTTTTCATAGAGTTGGGCGATGATTTCTTCGATAGCTGGATTTTCCAGATAGAGATCGCGAATCTGATAGGCATTCATAATGCGCCGGACCAGTTCCGAGGCGCTGACGCGATTGGGGTTAAAGGCCAGATGCAGCCGGTTTCGCTCGCGATGCAATAACACGGCATCCGGATCGTCAAAGGTCTCGTGCGAGTCATCTAAGTCAATCGTTAAGCGGCGTTCCGGTTTGAGCTTGTGACGTAAAGCGTCAATGGAACCGTCAGACACAATCTGCCCCTTATGAATCACAATCAGGCGCTGGCAAAGCGCCTCGATGTCGTCCATATCGTGGGTGGTCAGAATCACGGTGACCTGTCGTTCCCGATTCAGCGTTTTGATAAAATCTCGGACGGCCAGCTTTGACAGGGCGTCCAGGCCAATCGTGGGTTCATCCAGAAACAGAATGCGCGGCTGGTGCAGCAAAGCCGCGACCAGATCGCAACGCATGCGCTGACCGAGGCTTAACTGTCTGACCGGGACGTCCAGCAGGTTCTGGAGTTGCATCAGCTCGATCAGGACGTCTTGTTGCCGGCGATACTCAGCCTCCGGGATGCGGTAAATGTCGCGCAGCAGTTCGAACGATTCAATCACCGGCAGGTCCCACCACAACTGCGTGCGCTGCCCGAATACCACGCCAATGCCGCGCACGTGCGCGATACGCTGTTTCCAGGGCGTGCGGCCATCAATGATACATTCGCCGCCATCCGGCGTCAGAATGCCGGACAAAATTTTGACGGTGGTGGATTTCCCAGCCCCATTCGGGCCGATATAGCCAATCAGTTCGCCCTGTTCAATCGCAAAGGAGACATGATCCAGGGCCGACACCGTGCGATAGGTGCGCCTGAACAGGCCGCGTAACGCGCCGAGACTGCCGGAACGGCGTTCGGCAATTTGAAAGCGTTTGACCAAATCCTTGACAACAATGTGCGCCATAATAGTATCGACTGGCTAAGCCCGTTTTTTCGTCAATCTTTTTTGGAAGCAAAACACCCGCGTCGTGGACGGATAAGGAGAGACACATGAGCAAGATCTGGAACGAATTGGAAGAAGGCCTGCGTCTGCAATTGGATTATACGAAACTCACGAAGGTTGCCGCCACTGGAAACGCCCTGGTTCCGGTGGCCGTGCAAAATGTTGATACCGGTGAAGTCATTTTGATTGCCTACGCCAACGAGCAGGCGCTGCAA
>CAYYBV010000371.1:0-1842 GCA_964469675.1 uncultured Verrucomicrobiota bacterium | reverse complement strand
AAACTGCCGCCCCATGTCGTTCAAGACATCAAGCGGGACGATGCCATTATTACCTGCTCTTTCTGTGGTCGCCTATTGTATTGGCATGCATAAAGGTGTAACGTGTTCCCGGATCTTGGGTGGTCAGGCGGATGGTCGCTCTGTGCGGTTATACCGTTGCGCAGGCAATGGATAATGTGCGTGGGGAGGAAAGTCCGGACTCCACAGGGTAGGGTGTCCTGGTGTAATGCTGGGAGGTCTTTCGATTAAACGAAAGAAACGGATAGTGCCACAGAAACAAACCGCTGCGACTCCTTTTTTGAGGGAGTCACAGTAAGGGTGAAACGGCGGTGTAAGAGACCACCGCTCCGTATCGCAAGGTGCGGAGGCAAGGCAAACCCCACCTGGAGCAAGATCAAATATGATGCTGGCAGGTGACCCGCCTTTATCTAAATGCCCCTTTGAGGGGTTGGGATCAGCATCGGGTTGATCGCAATAAGTCCTGATCGCCGCCGGCCAGGCAAGATAAATGACCATCGCGCCAAGCGCGTGAGCGCCGGCGCACAAAATCCGGCTTATAGCCTGGCCGCCTGAGATCCATTCGGATGGGCCATATGGACATAACGGCAACGAATCTATTGTTCCAGCGCTTGAGTTCCGTGCTTGTCGTAACAGGTGTGCTGGCTAGCCTTTTGATTGTTTACCAAACGCTTCAACTTCCGAATATCCCTGACAAGCATGCGCCGGTCGTTGTGTTGCCCGTCTGGCCACAAATTAACGCGCAGGCACTTGGTTTTGAGGGGCGCACTTTCAAAAAACAGACCGGGGAACAGGTTGCCGCCAATCTTGGTCCGCTGGCGCGACGTTTCCGTTTGGCCGGCACATTTTTTGCCGCCAGCAGTCATCAGCAGTCCTGTAAGGCCATTATTGACGACATCCAAAAAAAAGGCCAATGCCTCGTCGCCGAAGGTGATAATCTTGATCAGAATATACTGGTGGTTAGCATATTCCGGGATCATGTCATTTTGCGTGAAAATACTACCGACCTTGCCGGTAGTCGGGATGAGCAATTATGGCTCAGTTTCGCTGAAAATAAGAAACCGAGCAAATCGGCCGATGAGCCCGAAGCCGATCTTGTCCAAGGGCAGACGGATGCGGCGCTTGTTCGGTTTGGTAAAAGGACAGGGGAACGCCGCTGGGTGCTCGAACGTGATGCAGTGCTTCGATACTACCAGGAGCTGCTTAACAACCCCGATCGGCTGGCTAAGGTCTTCGAATCGCTTAAGCCGGTTTATAAAGACGGCAAGATTGCCGGATATACGTTGGATGTTGCAGGTGAAGGTGAAGTCTTCCATGCATTTGGCCTCAAACAAGGAGATGTTATCCGGCAGGTCAATTCCATGCCCATGATTAGCCAATCACGGGCAGAATACTTTATTAACGAATTTGTAAAGAATCGCGTCAATGGCTTTGTCGTTGATATTGAGCGTGAAGCAAAGCCTGAGAAAATGATTTACCTGGTCCGATAGCTGCAGGATAGTGCGCGGTTGACCTAATTGTGGGCGATCTTATCCAAAACACCCCAAAACAACCACTGCTGGTATTGCATTGCATGATTTGGTAGACATAAGATATATTATGCGACGTTACTATTGTATCAGCAACGCTATTATACATCGCATCTATCCGGCTTTTATTAACAAATCGTGCGCCCTTGCTGTTGGCACGAGGAGTTCTTGATCTGACCCTGCCGTCTGTATCAATGTTTCAGAAATTATAGATTAGGCTGGCGCTCAAAGTGGGCTCATCAAAGAAATATTGGAGCTGGCCACCAATAGATAGATTATGTGATGCAAACAGATC
>CAYYBV010000370.1:0-1844 GCA_964469675.1 uncultured Verrucomicrobiota bacterium | reverse complement strand
TCGATCTTCATGGAAACGTTTTCCACAAAATCACGAAACTGGATCACGCCCGCATGCTCGGCAATAATCGGCACGCTGTGCGGTTCCCAGCGGACGAAAACATGGCCCTTGGCCACGGCATCACCCTCGCTGACCGACACGGCCGAGCCCACCACCAAATCGTGCTGTTCAAGTTCGTTGCCTTCCTTGTCACAGATGGCCACAGACCCATTCTTGTTGAGCACAATACTATCACCTTGCACATCCTTGACCATGCGCACATCCGTGAAGTGCACAAATCCGGCATTCTTGGCCTTAATTTCGGTTTGTCCTGCCCGGGAACTTGCCGCGCCGCCGATGTGAAAGGTCCGCATCGTAAGCTGGGTGCCAGGCTCGCCGATGGATTGGGCAGCGATAATACCCACAGCCGTGCCCAACTCGACCAGTTTATCAGTCGTCAAATCGCGGCCGTAGCATTTGGCACACGCGCCGCGCTTCACTTCACAGGTCAGCACGCTGCGGATTTTAACGCTTTCAATATCAGCCTGCTCGATGGCTTCGGCATCCGCCTCGGTGATCTCCTGACCCGCGGCCACCAGACGTTTTTTGGGATCGCGTGGATCACACACATCCTCAAGCGCCGTGCGCCCGATGATGCGCAGACCCAGTGGGATCTCCACGCCACCGCTGATGGCGGAAACCCTGATGCCGTTCAGCGTGCTGCAGTCCTGTTCCGTGATAATCACATCTTGGGCCACATCCACCAGCTTACGGGTAAGATAGCCGGCGTCGGCGGTCTTCAGCGCCGTGTCAGCTAAACCCTTGCGGGCGCCATGCGTGCTGATGAAATATTCCAACACACTGAGGCCCTCGCGGAAATTTGACAAAATCGGCCGCTCGATGATTTCGCCGGACGGTTTGGCCATGAGACCGCGCATGCCGGCCAACTGACGAATCTGCTGACGACTGCCGCGCGCGCCCGAGTCCACCATCATGAAGAGCGGGTTGGGTTCGCCGGCCGCCTGCATGTTCTGCATGGCCTCGATCATGGTGGTAGCGGTTTCTTCCGTGGCACGTGTCCAAATGTCAATGATCTTATTGTAACGCTCACCCTCGGTGATAATGCCCTTTTGATATTGCCGTTCCACGTCTTTGACCTGCTGACGCGCCCCATTAATAATCTTCGCCTTGCTTTCCGGCACAATCATGTCCACCAGTCCGATGGAAACCCCGGTCAAAGTCGCATGCTTAAAACCCAGCGCTTTGAGCAAGTCAAGCACCCGCACGGTTTCAGCTTGGCCGGCGGCGTGGTAACACTTCCAGATGATCGTGCTCAACAATTTCTTGGTAACCGTCTCGTTGATAAAACCAACCGCATGGGGGAAAACCCGGTTAAAAAACACGCGGCCCACGGTAGTGGCAATGACGCGCGCGCCCACCTTGCCATAGACGGTTTTTTCCTTCTTGTAATCGGGATTGCGGAATCGAATCCGCGTGTGAACTTTTACCTTGCCCATGTCAAAAGCATATTGCACTTCGTTGGCATCCCCAAAAATGGGCAAATGCCGACCACTTTCTTCTTCAGCCTTGCTCAGGAACAGCTCGCTCTTGGTGGCATTCGGGCCCATGGTCAGGTAATAAATGCCCAGGGCAATGTCCTGGGTCGGCGTCATGACCGGCCGACCGCTCGAGGGCGAAAACAGATTGTTGGTCGAAAGCATCAACAGGCGCGACTCCAGCTGCGCTTCGATCGAAAGCGGCACGTGCACGGCCATCTGGTCGCCATCAAAATCTGCATTGAAAGCCGTGCAAACCAGTGGATGGATCTGAATGGCATCGCCCTCGATCAAAATCGGCTCAAAAGA
>CAYYBV010000369.1:0-1856 GCA_964469675.1 uncultured Verrucomicrobiota bacterium | reverse complement strand
AACTTCCGATGAGCCGCCAGTGAAGAAAAATTTCAGTGTCACCGGCCCGTCCAGAGATTTGAGCACGGCATAAGTTCCCTCCGAAAGCGTGTAAAGTTTTTCTTCCGTCAGGTCCACGCGTGCCCGGACTTGGCTGAGTATAACATTGCCTGCGATCAGGATGGCCAGCAGGGCCAACAAGCCTGCCAGGCCTCCGGCGATTTTCCAGGGGTGATGTGTGGCCATATAGCTACTCCGTTAAAGGGGCACGTGGTTTTAAGTTGTTATGCTAAAATTACAAAACGCTGCTGTTTATCAAAAAAAACTGCAACGATGCAGTATTTTGTTATAAATTAAGCTGCCTTTCGGCTTTCCAGCACCAGGTGCGTGCCGAAGAGCATGAAGGTTATAACGCTTAAATAATATGCGAAATCGCGCAGGTCCAGCACCCCTTTTTGGAATGCTTCATAATGCGGCATGAAGCTGAAGGCCGTCACGCCCCGTACCAGCCATTCCGGCGCCCAGTGCACCAGGAGGTCAGTCACGGGTGGCCAGCCGGCCAGCAGGAGAAAAAGACAAATGACCAGCGATAGCACGAAACTGATGACCTGGTTGCGCGTCAGGGCCGAAGTCAACACGCCGACTGCAAGACAGGCCCCGGCCAGCAGGAGGCTTCCGATATAGCCGCCCAGTATGGCGCCGCGATCCGGATCGCCAAGATAGGCCGTGGTCAGCACGATGGGAAAGGTCAAGGCCAGGATAATTGCAATAAAGATCCAGGCGGCCACGAATTTTCCAAGGATTGCCTGTGTGATCGTCACGGGTAGGGTCAGCAGGGTTTCAATGGTTCCGGTGCGGCGCTCTTCGGCCCAAAGCCGCATGGTAGCGGCCGGCACGAGAATTAGAAACATCCATGGGTGCCAAAAGAAAAACCCGCGCAAGTCGGCCTGGCCGTGCTCGTAATACCGAGACACGAAAAATGTCAGGAACCCAATCAGCATCAGAAATACAACCATGAATACATAGGCTACCGGCGACTCAAAATAGGACATCAGCTCGCGTTTTAGAATAGCCTTGGTATTACGCGTGAAATCCATGATTCAAACTCCTTATTCACCCTGTCTTCTGGGCTAATTCCGTGGTTGCGGTTAGTTCGCGGAAGACATCGTCCAGGCGCCCTTCCAGCATTTTTATAGCCGCCAAGTCCCACCCCGGGTTGGCCTTGACCAAGGCCAGTATGTCCGGAGCCAGCCGTGCCTGGCCATCGGCTGATGGGTGGGGGTAAACCACCACGCGGGGCATCTGGCCCGCGTTCTTTTTTGACTCCGCCGGAGGCGGCAAAATTTCCACACGCGCGGCAGAGCTCAACCGTTCCAGCTTGGCGATCAGGTCGGCAGGGATGGACGGGATCATAATTTCCACGGCGCCGTGTGTGCGGCTTTTGGATTTCAGGTCGGCAGGTGTGGCGTTGGCGACGATTGTGCCGTCGCGTATGATGATGACGCGCGAGCAGATGGCCTCGACTTACTCGAGGATGTGGGTTGAAATCACAATGGCCTTGCGCGCGGCCATGTTGCGAATCATGGTGCGGACAACATGTTTCTGGTTCGGATCCAGCCCGTCGGTGGGCTCGTCCATGATGAGTACCGGCGGATCGTGCAGGAGTGCCTGGGCGAAGCACACGCGTTGTTTATATCCCTTTGACAACGTACCGATGGCCTGGTGCCTGACGGCATCCAAGCGGCAGGTCGCAATGGCTTCCTGGATACGCGCCACGTGCGCACGGGCAGCAAACCCCCTTATTTCGGCAATGAATCCCAGGTAATTCCAGACGGTCATGTCGGCATAAACCGGCGCATTTTCCGGCAAATAACCGA
>CAYYBV010000368.1:0-1857 GCA_964469675.1 uncultured Verrucomicrobiota bacterium | reverse complement strand
CGAAAACGGAATCGGTTTTAAAACCGCAGGAGTTCCGGCATCCGCTCGTCCGTGAATGTCTGCTGCATCTTAATGTCCAGGATGGTGTTGAAATATCCCATGTGGCCGATTTGCCCGGGCGCACCGGCATGGGCACTTCTTCCTCATTTACGGTTGGACTGCTCCATGCGCTGCATGCCCTGCATGGTGACCGGGTGACGGCGGATGGCTTGGCCCGCGAGGCAATTTACGTGGAACGCGAGCGCGTGGGTGATGCCGGCGGCCACCAGGATCAGTACGCCGCCGCTTTCGGCGGATTCCTGCGGCTGGACTTTGCGGCTGGCTCGAAAATCACGGTTAAAAAATTATCTTTGCCGGCCGAACGCTTGCGCGCGCTGGAGGAAAGATTGGTGTTGTTCTATACCGGCGTGGAACAATCTTCCCAAATTATTCTGCGCGAACAAAAACAGCGTGCCACGCAGAATGTGGCGCACTTACAGGAAATGAAATCGCTTGTGGATGCCGCCGAGCGCGTGCTGGCGGACGGCGGTGATTTGGATGATTTTGGCGCGCTTTTGCACCATACCTGGGAGTTAAAAAAAGGTCTCTCCGCGGGGATATCCACCCCTGCCATCGATCAGGCTTATGCAGCGGCGCTCCGGGTCGGCGCGCTGGGCGGCAAGCTCCTCGGCGCGGGTGGCCGTGGTTTTCTGCTTATGTTTGTGCCATCGGACAAACGCAACAAGGTCTGTGATGCGCTGAAAGCCTTTCAGACGGTGCCTTTGGCCATGGCGAGCGAAGGCTCCCAGATTATCTTCCAATCTTAAGCCCGTCCCAGACGGGCAAACTGGATCAAGGTTGCCACGGTTTGCTTTGCAATATGCTCGGGATTGAATTCGGCCAGCGCCTTGACTCGTCCCTGCTGTCCCATTGCGCGCCGCCGAGCGGGGTCCTGTTTAAGCACGGACAGTTTCTGCAGGAATTCATCGGCACTATTTGGATCAAACAGTAAGCCTTCCCGGCCTTCGGTGATAATCTCCTGGATACCTTCCAGCCGGCATGCCAGCACCGGCAGGGCGCACATCATGCTATGAATCAAAGCGCCGGTCACATGGAAGTGATCCGTGTTTTGCCCGATGCGCATAACCAATCCGATATCTGCGGCGTTAAGGTGTGCGTTTACTTCCGTGTGCGATGCCAGCCAGCCGGTAAGCGCGATTTGATTTTGCAGCTGGTTGTGGCGGATAAATTCCCGCAGCTGTTCCAGGTCTGGTCCGCCTCCGATAATCAGCAGTTTCAGGTGCGGATCAGCTTGCAATGCCGGGAGCATCCAACCGACGATGCGTCGAATGCCCTTGTTCGGATGCAAAATGCCGTGGTGACAAAGAACCACGTCTGCATTGGTGAATCCCAGTTTGCGCCGCACTGCCGCGGCGTTGCCGGGCACAAAGAGATCCGGTAATACGGCGTCACGGGTAACCACGATACGTTCAGGTGCGCCCCCTTTTGCAAGCAGATGGCGCCGCAGGCTTGCGGTGCGCGTAAACAGTCCGGCCGCTTTCAGCCAGCTTTTTTGGTCAATGGCATTAAGCCATGGCGCCAAGGGCCGCAGCCAGGCAAACTTTTCGCCGTAGATGTTGATGAAAAAATCGCAGACGGTAATGGCCAGTGGTCGGCCGGAAATTATCTGCATCAGGCGTGCCTGCGCCGGTAGGCTGCTCTCGTCAATCCAAATCAAGTCGGCACGCCAGACAAAACGGAAGTAAAGCGCCACGAAAGGCAGGTAGGCATACCATAACAATGCTTTAATTATTTTATCAAAGGTGCTGGAACGATTGACGGCAAAGGGCAGGAAGCGATAACGGACGCCCGGGAATC
>CAYYBV010000367.1:0-1859 GCA_964469675.1 uncultured Verrucomicrobiota bacterium | reverse complement strand
GAAGCAGTCGTCAAGAGTTCACATTCCAATAAGAAATGGATCAACCTGGAGGCATAACATTCGCCGGGACATGTGCGATCCAGATCAAGAAAAATTTTGTTTTAAGCGCCGAATATATTAAAAAAGGAATTAATCGAATGAAAAAAATCAGGGTGGCAATTATCGGTCAAGGCCGAAGTGGAAGAGACATTCATGGATCTTATCTCAAGACCGATGCCCGTTTTAAAATCGTGGCGGCCGTGGATTTCCTGGAAGAGCGGCGGCGACTGGCGGCCGAAGAATACGCCTGCGATGTGTATGCCGATTACCATGACCTTTTCCGGCGCCGGGACTTGGACCTGATTGTCAACGCAACATTCAGCCATATGCATGTGCCGGTCAGCCTGGAAATCATTAAGTCTGGCTATAACTTGCTCTGCGAAAAGCCCTTGGCCCCCACCGTTAAACAGGTTGACCAGCTGATCGCGGCCGCCAGAAAATCCGGGCGCGTATTTGCCATATATCAGCAAGCCCGATTTGCCCCTTACTTCACCCAGGTGCAGAAGGTGATCGCATCCGGCGTGCTGGGGCGCATCGTGCAAATTTCGATCACTTTCAATGGATTCAGCCGGCGCTGGGATTGGCAGACCCTGTTAAGCCATAATGGCGGCAGCCTGGCCAACACGGGACCGCACCCCTTGGATCAGGCCCTGCAGTTATTTGGCGCCGGCATGCCAAAAGTAAATTGTTTTATGGATCACACCGACAATTCGTTGGGTGACGCCGAAGATCATGTCAAGGTGCTGTTGAGCGGCCGCGGTCATCCGATAATTGACCTGGAAGTCTCTACCTGCTGTGCCTATCCGTGTTTTGTTTACAACGTCTATGGCACCCGCGGCGGCATGAAAGGCACCATGAGCCATATGGAATGGAAATATTTCAAGCCCAGCGAGGCGCCCAAACATAAATTAATTACAACCCCGCTCTGCACGCCGAACCACACACCGGCCTATTGCACTGAAAGTTTAACCTGGCACACCGGGGCGTGGCCCATGGCCCCCGACGCCAAAACCAAGCAGGCCGGCTATACACCGGCCGCCCCTGTTCAAGGCGGCATGACCGGCCAATATTATACCATGCTTTACAACACACTCACTCGCGGAACGCCGTTGCAAATTACGCCGGAACAAGTCCGGCGCCAGATTGCCATCATTGAAGAGTGTCGTCGGCAAAACCCTCAAATTTACAAGCGGCACTGAAACTACGCCCGTGTAATTGCGTGCATTATATGATCTCCGCATTTCGTAAGGATGGCTTACCGCTGGTGCAAGATATCGAATGGGGTTCCGGTTCCTGGCGCCGGGCGCGTGGGCTGATTGGCGCCGGCGCGTTAAGCAAAGGACAGGGATTGGTTCTGGTCCCCTGCCGCGCCATTCATACATGGTTTATGCGCTTTACGCTGGACGTCATTTTCTTTTCGCGCGATGGATATGTGGTCCGGATAGCCTCCCGCGTGCAACCCTTTCGGATGATATGGGGCGGCTGGCCGGCCTGGGGTGCCATGGAAATGCAGTCGGGCTGGTTTCCCTGGAATCACCTTAAAGAGGGCGATCAGCTTATTTTCAGCAACGCGGCACCAACAGGCGGAGAGCTTTAAAAACCACCGACGGCAGCGCCCAAAAAATCAGTTTCTTTTATGCCGTGGATCCAATAGAATAAGAGTGTTTTAAATATTGCCGACCATAGCAGTGCTTAGGCCGGCCTAATCTGGAAGATTACCACGCCATGCGTTGCCCAAAGTGCGGACATCTTAATGATAAGGTCATTGACAGCCGGTCGGCCCGCGAAGGCGACATTATCCGCCGACGCCGGGTTTGCCT
>CAYYBV010000366.1:0-1878 GCA_964469675.1 uncultured Verrucomicrobiota bacterium | reverse complement strand
CAACACCCGGTTATGTTTTTTTGCTTTTGGGCACGGTTTTAAGTTTAAACGAAAAAACCGAACCTTTACCCGGAACGCTGGCCACCTCAATTTTAGAGCCGTGAATCACGGCTATTTCCATGGCAATCGCCAGGCCCAGGCCGGTGCCACGCTCATTAACGACCACGGCCTGATTGGCGCGGAAATATTCATCGAAAATGCGTGGCAAATTCTTGGCATCAATCCCGATGCCTTGATCGGCAACCGATATTTTAACAAACGATGACGGCATGGTTTTAAGCGTAATTGAAATCGTCGCGCCATTGGGCGAATAATAAATCGCGTTTTCAAGCAGGTTCGAAAGTAAAATTAGAATCTGATTCCGATTGCACTTCACCAGAAAATCGGCGGGCGGCGCCGGCACTGTTATCTTAATCTCGCGTGAAACTGCCAGGGCCGCAAGATGTTTGACCACCGAGGATATGACCCCGTCAAGCGGGCAAAACCCCATTTGGATGTTTTCCTTGACCAATGACTTTAAGTTGGCCAACTCCAGCATGTCCTTGATGGAATCACTCAAGAAGACACACCTTTTATTGATTTTTTCGACAATATCCCGGGTCGTTTTCGGGATTTCACCGGCATACCCTTCCAAAATAAGGTCGGTGTAACTCTGGATCGCCGCAAATGGCGCCTTGAGCTGATGGGTGGCATGCATCAGATATTTAGTTTTTTCGTTGTTGATCTGCTGCAATTTCTCGTTGAGCCTTTCATAGGCGATGATTTTGCGCTCAAGCTTGCGATTGGCCCGCTCCTGCTCCTGCGTTCTTTCCAATACGCGCCGTTCAAGAATAAGGTTATGATCCTCCAGGCGATCGGAGACCTCCTGTTGTAAATCGAGCAGGTGAAAAATGATGCGGGCATCTTCCGAGCCAATCACCCTTGTGTTTGCCTGCTTTTGCGCCAGAATCTGGGCAAACACTTCCTTGCGACCGGTAACTTCAAAAATCAAATCGATGGTTTTATCCTGGCAAACCGCGTTCATCTGCGTGTGGCATTGAATCCCGCGCTGGCGGGCGAGGGCAATTCCCGGCGCGGAAAGATCCGCGTCACAAACGTGCTTGATGACAACATGTGGCATCTTCAAAAGCGTTTCAAGGATCGCGGTGCCACCCTTCCCGGCGCCGATTATGGCGATAACTTCTGTTTTCATGGTGTAGCGGATTGATTATTCTGCGCTTTATAAAAATTAATAATAAAATACTACCAATATAAACGGTGGACCGCTATACTATTTGACAAATCAAAGCCACCAGGCCGCCAAGCGGGTAATCAATGAAAACAATCTATATTATTGATGATGACCGGAACATCGTTGAAGCCATGAGCATTGTGCTCAAAGCCCATGGTTATACAGTGGCGGCGCAATATGACGAGGAAAATGTTATTGCGAATCTTGCCATCCACAAGCCCGACCTGGTGATTCTTGATGTTATTTTCCCCCAAAATCCAAGCGCCGGCTTTGATATTGCCCGGCAAATCAAGAAAAACAAGGCAACGGCATCCATCCCAATCATCATGCTTTCGGCAATCAATGAAAAAGGGGTTTATGCCGGCACATTTTCCAACAACGATCGCGATGACGCCTGGCTGCCGGTCGAAGAATTCATTGAGAAGCCGATCAAAAACAACCAGCTGTTGCAAACGATCAAAACTGTCCTTGAAAAAAGCGCGCCGGACGCATAACCGCAACTTGCATCGCCGGGTGACACTTCATCTTGTCAAAAGGCGCTGGCTGCCAACCTTGCCGAGACGACCGCTCGCCTGCCCTTCGCTTGGTCTGATGTTGCCGCGCACCCGGGTTCCTGCCTGCATCCGAAAAACGCCGCCTTCACTGAA
>CAYYBV010000365.1:1386-1883 GCA_964469675.1 uncultured Verrucomicrobiota bacterium | reverse complement strand
TCTGCACAAGATTCCAGTCGTCGCAGACAAAACGGTCGGCAAAGCGGGTATAGGTCCAATGGGCAGGCATGGTGTTGATATAGGTCTGGAGGCAGGTGTTCACGTGGATCTTGACCGGCAGCTGACAGTTCCCTTTGCCGAATTCAGACATCACTTTTTCGACTGAGTCGATCACATCCTGGTATAGAATATAGACATTTGGATGCCACCTATACTTATATGTGTTTCTTTGCCCATCCCAGACTGCGGCCGGCCGCATAGAGCCAGCGAGACAAGCGCTCTTCGCGTTCATCGACGGACATTTGGGGCTCGTAGACGTCTTTCAATTTGATCAATTTCTTGACGCTTTCCACCGAAGGCAAGGCTCCCATGGTGATCCCTGCCAGGCAAGCCGCTCCATAAGCCGCGGTTTCCTTTTCCTCCGGCACTTCCACCGGAATGCCCAGCATATCCGCTTGCAGCTGCATGACAAAGCGGTTCTCCACAATGCCCCCGTC
>CAYYBV010000365.1:0-1376 GCA_964469675.1 uncultured Verrucomicrobiota bacterium | reverse complement strand
TCTGCGCGCATCACAGCGCATTCCTGCCCAAGTTCCGCTGTCATGGCCCGGTAGCAATACGCCACTTGATACGCCAGAGACTCCAACACCGCGCGGACCAAGTGCTCTTTTGTGACACCGGCGGTAAGACCAATGAACAGCCCGCGGGCATACTGATCCCAAAACGGCGTGGCCAGTCCAGAAAACGCCGGCACAAAAAATACATCTCTTGTATCTTTTACTGCCAGCGCCATTTGTTCGGAGGCCTGAGCATTTTCGATAATACCCAAGCCGCTCTTGAGCCACTCTACAGCGGTTCCTGCCACATACGCCGCCGCGCGCAAGCGATAGAAGGGCTTTCCGTCGATTCGCCACATGCAATCGGAGAAAATACCGCTGTCGGAAAAAATCAAACGGCTGCCCGTCTGGAAACTCATAAAACTGCCGGTCCCGTAGGAGGTTTTCAGAATGCCCTCTCCCGCGCATCCACCGCCGATGATACTGGCAGGCGAATCGACGATACAACCGGAGATGGGGATCCTTGCTCCAAGGAAGCAACCCGGCTTTGTATAGCCGAAAATGGTATTGCTGTCGCATATCTCCGGCATTTGGTCTTCAGAAAGCCCAATCAAACCCACCAGGGTCGGGCTCCAGACGGTTTTCCGCAAATCCATCAGCATCATGCAGGCCGCGCTGCTCGGTTCGGTCTTATAACATTCGCCGCCGCTCATTTTCCAATGCAGCCATGTATTCAGCGTTCCGATCAATAACTGTCCGCTTTCGGCACCAGCTCTGGCCCCCTCCACATTGTCCAGGATCCAGTTGATCTTCGTTGCACTGTAATATGCGTCCGGTTGAAAACCGGAAATTTTTTGGATCTCTTCTCCGCGCTCCACATTCAGCCTTGACGCGGCATCGGAAGTGCGGCGATCCTGCCAGACAATGGCGTTGTAGATGGGCAGTCCGCTGTCTCGATCCCAGACGACACAAGTCTCTCCTTGGTGGTCCAATCCGATCGCCAGAATATCCTGCACCCTTGCGCCGGGAACTTTTCGAAGCGCTTCCGCTGTAACGGCAAGGCAATTCTCATAGATTTCGATCGGATCGTGCTCAACCCATCCGGGATTTGGATAATACTGTTTGTGGGCCTTGGAAGCCTTCGCGACAATACGCCAGTTTTCATCGACCAAAACGGCTGTTGTTAGCGTAGTCCCTTGATCGATTCCCAAATAATAAGCGGGCATGGCAGACTCCTTCCACTGCGGCAGTATATATACTGTCTTTTTTTCGTGAATACTAAATATTTTGTAAATAGATGCCAATGTTTTGCGACTATTGATTTAAGGGTTCTTATCACTTTACATCAATATTTTATGACTTGTAGGCGGGGACTACTT
>CAYYBV010000364.1:0-1885 GCA_964469675.1 uncultured Verrucomicrobiota bacterium | reverse complement strand
CGACCGAGACCATGACGCTGGAGGCCGCGAAAGCCTTCAAGAACAGCCACGGGATAGGATACGGCGACCTTGACAACGAAACACTTGAGAAGATCGCCGCCCACAACGAAGCCCCGCAAGACCGCCGCGATGCTGCCAAAATTATTTTGGCTGACCGGGCGAAGGGATAGCATAGGCCGCAACCGGGGCCGCCGTCCAGAGCGAAACCACAATAAAAAGAGAGGAAAATCATGGAATATCTTGAAGCCCTGAAAGCCCTGCATGAAAAACGGATGGCGCTTGCAAAAGCAAAGGAGGCGCTTGATGAAATTGAGCGCGAAGATCGCTATGCCGTTGCTTATGCAAACTATCAAAAGGCAAACGCCGAAACCCAAACCGCAGAGGGCGCAGTCCGCGAGCTTGCCCGCCAGCGATATGAGGAAACGCACGAAAAAACGCTTGTTGGAGCAAAAATCCGTATCGCCGCGGCGTTTTCTTATGACGCGACGAAAGCTGTTGAATGGGCGCGCGCGAATGCGCCCGCCGCGATTGTCGAAAGCGTCAATCCAAAGGTTTTTGATGCGCTGTTGGATTCGCTTGAGGTTTTGCCCGAATTTGTCGAAGTAGTGACAAAGGTAACTCCGGCAATCGACCGCGACCTCACTGATGCGCTGAAAGACGCCTAGCATAGTCCATAACCGGGGCCGGGCCGCGCGGGTGGTACTGGCGTAATCCTTTTGGATTGATGTACCGGCCCCGGTTTGGTAAAAGAGAGGATGAGAGACATGACCAAAACAATCAAACACAAAGGGATTATGCGGGATGAGTACGACGGCCACATCCTGACATGTGACGCGTGCGGCCTGCCGTTTTTCCAAAACGAGTGGGATGGGCGGCACGAGTGCGATCCGGATATGGTATATCACGCCGATTGCTGCCCTGAATGTAACCATGATACATCACCTGATTACACAATCGACACAGTTGGTGGATTATGACGAGTCCGAACGATATTCCGGTGAAAAAGTTTACCGTGCTTGGTCATGAGGTTTACGGATGTCCGGTTTGTGGCGAACCGCCGTGCCTGTGGTGGAATGGCAGTATGTACGTGTTCCATCACTGCCAGCCACCATACCCGGATTTTATCACTGCCGTTACCAGGTGGAACGAGTTCTGCCTGGAGGCCATGGCCGGTATCGTTGCGTTTTGAGAGGAGTAAACCATGCCGACGTTATATAATTTCTATGGCCGGTACATTACGGAGTGCCCGTGTTGTAAACAGCAGCCTCACGTGGTCCAGATAAACAAGTTGTATCGGTTTTACTGCTGCGAAATCAGCAGTGGCGATTTTGCCACATTGAGCGCCGCTTCGAGCGCGTGGGCTGATGCGGTTAAAAAATATGTCGATGAGTTTCCGGAGGCTTACCATGGTTAACGAAACCAAACCGCCGCTGAACATGACGTGTCGCGTATTTCGGGCTCCAACTGTTGAAGCGGCCATAACTGAGGCCGCAGCGAAGGGGTACGAAACGGATCACGGCTATTGGTGGCAAAATCACCTGTACCTGCCAGTTGGCGATCCGCTGGCGCATCCTGCGACGGAAGGCGAGGATTATTAGTCATGGCCGAACCCACCGTAATCTACCGCACGCGCAAACACCGCCAGATGGCAACCCCGCGCCGGGCCGTGAAGGTCACGGACGGGAATTTTGCCCTGCTCATCGTCGGTAAAAACGGCACTGAAACCGCACCGGCGCTGGTTGAAATAAAAATTGACGACGTCGGCGAAATCTCATTCGACCTTGATGATTTGAAAATATTTTTGCAGGTTATTCAATGACCCGCAAAAAGCTAGCCCGATTTTTTCAATGCGCCGCCTGGTTTTGCATCGCCGTTGCCGTGACCG
>CAYYBV010000363.1:0-1916 GCA_964469675.1 uncultured Verrucomicrobiota bacterium | reverse complement strand
CTATTAATCCGGCAATTAAATATATTACAATATTTTAGTGACAACAGGCGCATCTTGATGTAGTCTTTGGGCATGAAAAAACGAGATGCACGCAGGTTGGCACCGGGCGTTCAAAGCGAAATCCGACGGCAGAGCGTCCGATTGATTCAGTCGGGGATGACTCATCAGCAGGTGGCTCAGACCTTGGGTGTCAGTCGCCCCAATGTTACGCGCTGGTGGGGGTTGTATCAGCAAGGAGGAGGAATTGCACTTCATGCAAAACGACGCGGACGACGAACGGGGCAGCAACGGCGCCTGCACTTGGAACAGGAGCGCCAAACTCGTCGGTGGATTCAGGATAAAACCCCGGAGCAATTGAAAATGCCCTTTGCATTGTGGACACGAAAGGCCGTGGCCGAATTGATCGAAACACGCTGTGGCATTACTCTGCCCGTACGCACGATGGGCGAGTATTTGAAGCGCTGGGGCTTCACTCCTCAAAAGCCGCTGAAACGTGCTTACGAGCAGAATCCCAAAGCCATCCGTCGTTGGTTGCAGGATGAGTATCCGGCCATTGTAGCGCGAGCCTGCAAGGAAAAGGCCCAAATCTACTGGGGTGACGAAACCGGGTTGAGTAGTGAAGACCATCGCGGTCGTGGTTATGCCCCCAAGGGACAGACCCCGGTGGTAAATGTTTCGGCCAAACGTTTCAGCATCAGCATGATCTCGGGCGTGACTAATCGTGGGACGCTTAGGTTTATGGTTTACAAAGGAGCTTTGCGCGTGAATTCCTTTATCGAGTTTCTGCGGCGCTTGGAACGTGATGCGCCCAAGAAAGTCTTCCTTATCGTCGATAACCTTCGAGTGCATCATGCGATCAAAGTGCGCCAGTGGCTCTTGCAGCACGACAAACGCATCGAACTGTTCTTTTTGCCAAGCTACAGCCCCGAGCATAATCCCGATGAATACGTGCATCAAGATGCAAAGGCTTCCCTGCGGCACAAACCAGCCGCCCGCTCCGATACCGAATTGAGCGGAAATCTTCGGCGCCACATGCGCAGTCTTCAACGTCTGCCCTCCAAGATTAAGCGTTTCTTTGATCATCCCAAAGTCGCCTATGCAAAAGTCGCTTGAATGTCATAACTTTAATTGCCGGGGTAATAGCATGGGCGATCCCGTTTGTGTTACTCGGCCGGGGTCACGGTGAAATGGCGGCTTTTCGGCTGAGCCGCTTCCCGTATCTTGGCGTCCGCTTCCAGGATCTGCTTCATTATTTCAGCGAGGCTCGCCTGTAATTCTTTGTCTGGGGTTTTGGCCATGGCCAGCTCCTTCGACCGGCCGCGCCAGCGGCTGACCAGGTTTTCTTTTTCGGCCACCAGTTTCAGGATATCGCGGCATTGATCGGCCATCGGGCCCTTGGCCAGCGTGCCCATGTTCCAGCCCTTGTTGAGCTCATCCGCGCTGACGGTGGCGACCGGAGTGCCGTCAATCTCCACCCGGTAGCTGCCGGGCTTTAGACCGGTGATCTTCAGGAGCCAGCGGCTGAGGTCGGCGATAGAAGGATAAACTATCAGCGCCCCGCGGGCTTCTTCCGGGATCGGCATGGGCAGGCAGTCATCCTGGCGGTCGAAAGAGAGCTTGCCGTTATTTTCCGCGGATGCGTTGCTGATCCGGCATTGGACCTGCTCAACAATCTTGCCGGATCCATCCAGTGTTGCGCTGCTGACAAGTCCGGGCGCCTTGAGCTCTTGCAGCAGTACGGCGCACATGGTGAGCTGCCCGACCGGCCCCGGGTGGACCGGGTCCCCGCCCAGGCTGGCGCCGCGCCCCTGCATCTCACTTTTGGTCCATATGTCCGCCCACTGCAGCAGCAGTTCGCGACCGGGGATATCGTTGCTGCCCCCGGCAACTTTCCGGATATCATCGGCCATGCGGTG
>CAYYBV010000362.1:0-1919 GCA_964469675.1 uncultured Verrucomicrobiota bacterium | reverse complement strand
TTTATTTCATGCGCCATGTATTGCGCAAAGGCCCCGCCTATGAATCACCGCCGCGATACCATAAAAACAAGACTACGCCCATGTCCTCGATGAATGACGGCGGTTATTGATGGACGCGATCATACTGGATAGCACCCACCATCTTCTGGCCACGGCCTGGTTTGCCATTATCGGCCTATTTCTGGTGTTCTATGTCGTACTGGATGGTTTTGACCTGGGTATGGGCATACTCTCGCTCGCGGCGCCAAGCGAACACTACCGCGGCGCCATGATGCGCAGCATAGGCAGCATCTGGGATGCCAACGAAACCTGGCTGGTGATCGTTGGCGGCACATTGTTTGGCGCGTTTCCCCTGGTCTACGGCACGGTATTGCACGGGCTTTATATTCCGATCACGCTAATGTTGCTCGGATTTATACTGCGCGGCGTTTCATTCGAGTTTTACGCCTTATCCTCACGCAAAAAACTTTGGGGGACAGCCTTCGGCCTGGGGAGTCTGCTTGCCGTGATTGCGCAAGGTTTTGCCCTCGGCGGCTTGCTGGCCGGCATGAAGATTGAAAACGGATTGTTTATTGGAGGAATCTTCGACTGGTTTTCCGCCTTTAGCCTGATGGTCGTGCTCGGCGTGATTGCCGGCTATTGCGTGCTCGGCGCAAATTACATGATCCTTAAATTCAGCGGAGCATTGCAAAACCATGCGTATACGCGCAGCACGATTTTTAGCCTGCTGATGCTATTTTTTGCCGGTGTGGTCACAGTCTGGACGCCGCTGCAATATCCCTATATTTTCGAGCGCTGGTTTTCCATGCCGAATTTCTTATTCTTTGCCTTGCTGCCTTTAGCGGCCTTGCTCAGCTTTTACATGCTGTTCAAAGCGCTGCGCAAGCGCGCAGAACGCGCTCCATTCATCTGGAGCCTGCTGATTTTTCTGTTTTCATTCATCGGGCTGGCCGCCACCTGGTTTCCGTATATCATTCCCGGCGCGCTCACGATCGATCAGGCTGCCGCCCCGGCAAACACCCTGATTTTTATGTTGCTTGGGATTGGCGTACTGATTCCGGTTATGGTCGCCTACAACATTTACCAGTACAGTGTATTCAGTGGGAAAATCGACCCCGATGCCCCGCAGCACCCTCACTAACCGCCTGAAACCCTCAAGGACGAGCCATGCGCCTGCTGATGATTTCCGATGTGTATTTTCCACGCGTCAACGGCGTGTCCACATCCATAGAAACGACACGCCACGCCTTGGAAAAACTGGGACACGAAGTCACGCTGATCGTCCCCGACTACCCCCACCAGACCGAATCGAGCGACCCAAACATCTTGCGCATCCCGGCACGCAAGGTGGTTCTCGACCCGGAAGATCGCCTGATGAGCTGGCGTGATCTTAACCGCACTCTGCGCGTTCTCGCGCCGCAGAAGTTCGACCTGATCCACATCCACACCCCGTTTATCGCGCATTACGCCGGAACGCGCATTGCACGCAAATTCAAGCTGCCCGTGGTGGAAACCTACCACACCTTTTTTGAACAATACCTTGAGCACTACATTCCTTTCCTGCCCGACCCTGTGCTGCGCCTGATGGCGCGCCGCCTGACCGCCAACCAAGGTAACGCGGTCAATGGACTGATTTCCCCCTCGATCGCCATGCGCGATATTTTGCGACGTTACGGCGTGCGCGCCCCCATTAGCGTCATTCCCACCGGCATCGATCTGGAAAGCTGGCGCGCCCCTAGCGCCGCCGACCCACGCGAAACGCTCGGCCTGAACGCCACACAACCCATGCTCCTGTTTGTCGGTCGCCTGGCCTTTGAAAAAAATGTCGAATTTCTCCTGAACATGATGGTTGTGCTGATTCAGCGTCATCCAAACGCCAGCCTTGTGCTGGCGGGCGAAGGGCCGGCGGAAAAGCATCT
>CAYYBV010000361.1:0-1919 GCA_964469675.1 uncultured Verrucomicrobiota bacterium | reverse complement strand
GGTCTTGTCCTGTTTGTTGTTATTCACATTGCCCGCATCCGCCAACGTGAGCGCGTCCATCCGGGCCACGGTAAAGGCCGTCGCTATTCTACTTGTGCTCGTCCCAAACGTGTTGTCGGAGTTGCAAACCCAATCCAGTTTGGCAACGACCACCACCGAGCAGTATCCCGGAGCGCTCCAACGGATTGTTAATCCGTTCGTGCTGCCACCGGCAACGGGCGTCTTGCTGGTCTGCGCAATGCTGATGGAATCCACCCATGGCCCATTGGTCACCGTATAGCCCTCAACCCTGGTATAATCGAGCGCCAGCACCGACATGCAACCATCACACACCGGGTTGGGCGCCCATATAGCAGTAGGCACGGGACAAGCCCAAGCGCTTTGGGCCGCGCACCACGCCGCCAGAAAAACAAAGGTTCGCAACGCTAATCTCATTTTTGCGCCGTTCCGGGTCCCGTTTGGCCGTCGCCTAACATAATTGTTTGGATACTAACGCCTGCCTCGTCAAACTTCAATCGTTTTTGCCTCCGGTAATTATTTTCACACCAATTGGATTGGAGGGACCCCTTTGTGGAAATCCGCTTGCTTCCTGAGCCTGATATTCTCATAATACAGTTTTATCTGGCATAAAAAAAATCGTCGGCAGGCGGCCGGCAGATTGGAATACGCTAACGATTGCGCCGGAAACCGGCAATGTGTTCGCTTACATTACTACTATGTGCAGGCATTTATGAAGATCCCCTTGCTTGATTTAAAAGCGCAATATGCGCCGCTGCGCGCAGAAATCCGCGCGGCCATGGACGAGGTGTGCGACGAGCAGCAGTTCATTCTCGGCGCGCGGGTCCAGGCATTTGAAACGCATATGGCCGCTTATTGCGGTGTGCCGTACGCCATCGGCTTATCCTCCGGCACCGACGCTTTGTTGGCCGCACTTATGGCCCTGGATATCGGACCCGGTGACGCCGTCATCACGTCGCCCTTCACTTTTTTCGCCACGCTCGGCTCCATTGTCCGGCTGGGCGCCTTTCCACTCATGGCCGATATTGATCCGTTGACGTTCAACCTGAATCCCGCCGCCGTGCGCACCCTGCTGGAAAACCCGCCAACCCGTTCGAAAAAATACACGCCGAAGGTGCTGCTGCCGGTACACCTGTTCGGCCAATGCGCGGACATGGACCCGCTCCTGGACTTGGCGCGGCAATACAACCTGCAGGTTATCGAAGACGCTGCCCAGGCCATCGGCGCAGAATATCCCGCGCGCGCCGGCGCTTGCAAGGCCGGCACGCTGGGAGACATCGGCTGCTTCAGTTTTTTCCCCTCCAAAAATTTGGGCGGCTTTGGCGACGGAGGCATGGCCATAACCCGCACCGCACCGCTGGACAAGACCCTGCGCTCGATTCGCGTGCACGGGTCTGTGGAGAAATACCGGCATGACCGGTTAAGCGGTAATTTCCGTCTCGACGCCCTGCAGGCGGCCGTGCTGGATGTCAAATTAAAACACCTCGACCGCTGGCATGCGGCGCGGCGCGCGCACGCCGCCTTTTACGACCTTGCTTTCCAAGGCTCAGCGGTACAGTCGCCGCAGGCGGCATACGCGGGCCACGCCCTTGTAAATCATCATATTTACAACCAGTACGTAATTCGCGTGCCGGAACGCGACCGAGTGCGTGCGGCCTTACAAAAAGCCGGCATCGGCTGTGAAATTTATTACCCCGTACCCATGCACCTGCAACCCTGTTTCCAAAACCTGGATTACCACCCCGGCGATTTTCCGGAAAGCGAGCAAGCCGCGCGTGAAGTTCTGGCGTTGCCCGTTTACCCGGAATTAACACCGGCCATGCAACAGGCCGTGGTGGACGAAGTGTTAAAGGTTGTCGCCGGTAAATAAACGTTAAACAGACGCCGCGCCACAAGCCCAA
>CAYYBV010000360.1:0-1920 GCA_964469675.1 uncultured Verrucomicrobiota bacterium | reverse complement strand
GTCTCGATTTCTTCCGCGGATCGGATTTCAACATCAATGCCATCGAGATAATCCTTGCCGAGCAGGCGATACATGGCGGTGGTCAGCGGTATGACGGCGATGTCATCCTGATCAAACCAACCGGTGGCGCCTTTTTCAGGCAAAATGCCGATGACCTGGAAGTTGACCTTGTTGATCTTGACGTATTCGCCCAGTGGGTTGGCATCCCCGAACAGTTCGCGTACCAGGGTCATGCCGAGCACGGCGACCCTGGCGCGCTTGTTCATTTCTTCAGCGTTAAAAAAACGTCCGATTGTAGGCTGGGCCGCGCGCATGACGGTATATTCCGGTTCCACGCCCTGCACGCGGGTGTTCCAGTTCTTATTGCCGAAAACGATCTGGCCGCGGCCGTTGACGGTCCCTGCCACATTTTTGACGGCATGGATGACCGCGCGGATATCATTGACATCCTGGCGCGTAAACCGGGTAACGGCGCCAGCTTCGAAGGCCACCCCGCCCGCACGGTGGGCTCCGGAGCGCACGCTGAGCAAGTTGGAGCCCATCGAGGCCAACTGAGTCTCAATAGACTTGCGCGCGCCGGTGCCGATGGCCAGCATGGCGATGACGGAGGTCACGCCTATCAGGATGCCGAGCATTGAGAGCAGTGATCTGATTTTATTGGCCTTCAACGCGCGCCAGGCTTGCCGGAAATCGTGCGGCAGTTCGCGCAAGATGGTGAACGGATTGGAGCGTGGGGTAAGCAATGCACCACGCCCGGACGGCGCGCGGCGATCAATGCCGGTTGCCGCTTCCCCGGGTTGGGTCTCATCCGATTGAATGATGCCATCGCGCATGCGGATGATCCGCCGGGCGTGGGCGGCAATATCCGCCTCATGGGTTACCATGATGATCGTGATGCCCTGCCGGTTGAGTTTCTTCAGGATCTCGATGATTTCCTCCGCACTGGTGGAGTCGAGGTTGCCGGTGGGCTCGTCCGCCAGAATGATGCGCGGGTCGTGAATCAGGGCGCGGGCGATGGCCACGCGCTGTTGCTGTCCGCCGGAGAGTTCATTGGGTTTGTGGCCCATGCGGTTGCCTAGCCCCACTTCGGTCAGCCGGCGGCGGGCCTTGTCCATATTTTTGTTGCGGCGGTCGGCGGCGTAGAGCATCGGCAGCACCGTGTTTTCCAAGGCGCTGGTGCGCGAGAGTAGATTGAAATGTTGGAAAACGAAGCCCAGGGTCGAGTTGCGCAGTGCGGCCAGGTCGTTATCGGAAAGCCGCGCGACTTCGTGATCCAGCAGGCGATAGGAACCATCGTCCGGCACATCCAGCAGGCCGAGGATGTGCAGGAGCGTGGACTTGCCCGAGCCGGAAGGTCCCATGATGGCCACAAACTCGCCCGGCGTGATTTGGAGCGACACGCCCCGCAAGGCATGGACCGCTATTTCGCCGATGGCATAAGTCTTGGAGATATTGGTGATTTTGATCATGGTGACAATCAGGCCTGGCGGTGGCGAGCCTTTCAGGAAGACGCCTGCTTTGCCGTCGGCTTCACGCATCAGGCATTTGATTCCATGCTCCCTGGTTAACGCCGCCGGCGTCCGGCAGGCATGAACGGGTTTTTCTGTTTTTCCTTTGGCTCCATCTTGAACGCGGCTTTGACCAATACGCGGTCGCCCTCCGCAAGGCCGGAACAAATTTCCACTTGCTTGCCGTTACTCAAGCCCGTGACTACCGGCACGGACAGCGGCTTGTCGCGGTCGGCAGGATTGGGCTGCCAGACAACTGTCTGGTTTTTTTCAGTGTGCACGGCTTCCGATGGCAGAATCAGGACACCGTTAGTGGCGGCAGTCATGACCTTGATGTTTGCGGTCATGCCACTTCGTAGAAAAGATGGAATCTTATCCGGCAGGATATCCACCAGATAGGTTGTTACGTTGT
>CAYYBV010000359.1:1501-1921 GCA_964469675.1 uncultured Verrucomicrobiota bacterium | reverse complement strand
AGTCGACAAAACCCTTGATCTGCTCACGTGTCCACCACGGCTTGGCGCAGTATTCCGGGTATTTCAGGGATTCAAATTTCCCGCCAATCTCAAGAACCGCCACATTGAAACCCAGTTTTGACATCGCGTCGAGATTTTGTTTGATTTCTTTTTCTTGGAGGATACAGAACGGCATTTGCAAGTGCATGCCCCGATGGGGGAAGTCGGGCCAATCCTCGATTTTGATGGCCGGGCATTTGAGGGAACCGTCCGGCTGGCATGTCGCGTAGGGACCGTCCAGGATGAGGCGCAATTTATTGACCGCCCGCCAGATCCCGTCGTCCGTCTTGGCCCCGATGACGATGCCGTCTTGTTTTATTTCCAGCCGATAGGCCTCGTTGCTTTTTGCGACATCCGCCTTCTGGATCGAGATTACGCTTT
>CAYYBV010000359.1:0-1491 GCA_964469675.1 uncultured Verrucomicrobiota bacterium | reverse complement strand
CTTTCCAACCCAAAGACTCCTCAAGTTCTGTTCTCAGCCGTTTGGCGGCAAGCGGCGGCATTTTCATGGCGGATTCATCAATTCTATATGATGGCGAGAGGGTTACGTTTGCCCCAATCTCAAGCTGTTTGGGCATTGGCGCCAGCGAAACAGTCGCCGTTCTTTGCAGTTCCGTGCTTTGGCATCCGCTTGCCGAAAGGAGCCCCAGCCCCAAAATAATCGCAATCGTTCCCTGATGAAGCGCGCTCATTTTTATTACGATGGGCATACCTTTTTCTCCTGTTGGTGCTTGCTGTTGTGGCATCTTTTACGATCTCATGAGAATGAGGAGGGACTTTGTTTGCCGGCTTATGGCGGGGTGAACGTACCGTCCGGAATACGGGCACGATGCCATTCCGTATGTCCGTCGAAAAAGAGGATGTCGGCTCCGCCCGAGTGCCGATACCCGGTGTTGCCGGAGGTTCCAAGGATATAGACATCATGTGTCCACGTGTTTCCAGTGCCCGTGCTATTGTCTCCCACGTCGGCGAAGGACAGCGTCATGGACGGGCTGCGGAGGGAACTGAGTTTCGCCAGCCCGCTTGAAAAAAAACAGGAAACGTCGTCCGTCTTCGCATAGCCAAGCCAATAAGCCGAATCGGGCGGATTTGACGGGCAGAAAAACACCTTCATGCCATTCCAGTTTGTGTCGTAGTCATAATTGAAATAAGCGCCAAGGGTGATATACCAATGCGGGGGACTTCCCGGCGTATCCCAGCAAGTCGGCGGAATGTAGTCGTTATTACTGTCGCAATAGTCAAAAAGGGCGAAGCCAATGTTTTTTAGATTGTTGAAACAGCTAATTTGTTTGGCTTTTTCCTTGGCGCCTTTTAATGCTGGAAGAAGCATAGCCGTCAAAATGGCGATGATCGCAATGACAACCAACAACTCAATCAAGGTAAAATCAGTATGACGTGCCACCATTCTTCTGTTGTCAAAAATAAACATATGCATCACCATTTTCATGCAATCATCACGGCAACACTCGGGGCACGTGGCCGCCTGGCATTTGAGCTCCCGCTGGGGCTAGACGCTGCCTATTTCATGCCTTGCGGAACACGTTGGCGCGGCAGCGCCTTTCCCCCAGAAGCGATTAAAAAGATTAGCGCAACGCCGTCCGTCGCCCGCTTTTCCGGTTGCGCGATGCGCCAACCAATGCCAGTCCGATGCCAACCAACGCCAGTGTTGCAGGCTCAGGTATGACATTGCCGGCGATCGTCATGCCCACGTACTTATTATACGATCCGTTCAGTATCGTATTGTCTGCTAACAGGTTGCCGCTTCGGTCGTAAACTAGGAATAAAATATCGGCATCAGGATTATTGATTCCCCGGTACGCAAGGACGATTTCGGCCCAGCCGTCATCGTTCAAATCGCCAGCCGTGATGCCTAAAATTTCGCTCTCTTGATTCAATATGGCAAACATGGAGCCGGCGACGACAAGGTGGTGAC
>CAYYBV010000358.1:0-1928 GCA_964469675.1 uncultured Verrucomicrobiota bacterium | reverse complement strand
CCCAGCAGCACCAGGCAGGTGGCCGCCAGGCTGCTGATGCCCAGGCCTCGCGAAACGTCCGCCGACAAGGTCAGGCCGGCGGTTCCGGACGGGTCATATATGTAGCACGGCACGGGGTTAAGCGAATGACTGGTCTTGGCCCGGGGCTTGCCGCTTGCCGGATCGGTCTTGAGCTTGCCGTTTTTTTCATCATGCTCGAACATGTCATCGGCATTGCCGTGGTCGGCCGAAACCACCAGGATGCCTTTGGCTTCCTTAAGCGCATCCATTATCCGGCCGAGGCACAGATCCACCGTCTCCACCGCAATTTGCGCGGCCTGATAATCGCCCGTATGCCCGACCATGTCGCCATTGGGAAAGTTCAGGCGGATAAACGGGAACTTGTTCGCCCGGATTGCGCCCAGGACATAGTCGGTTATTTCTGCCGCCTTCATCCAGGGACGCTGTTCAAATGGCAGGCGATCGGAAGGAATTTCGACATACTCCTCCAGCTTGGCGTCAAATTTTCCGGTGCGGTTGCCGTTAAAAAAATAGGTGACATGCCCAAACTTTTGGGTTTCGCTGATCGCCAGCTGGCGGATGCCCGCACGGCAAAGCAGTTCGCCCATGGTGCGGTTGATCGCCGGAGGCGTAACCAGATACTGCTTCGGGATTTTCAGGTCGCCGTCATATTGCATTATACCGGCGTATTCCACCCGGGGCCGTGGCGCGCGGTCAAACTGCTTGAAATCTTCAACCTCAAAGGCCTGGCTGATCTCGATGGCACGGTCACCGCGGAAATTAAAAAAAATGACGCTGTCGCCATCCACGATCGGACCCACGGGTTTACCGTCGCGGATAATGACAAATGGCGACAGATCCTGATCAATGACCCCTGGCCGCGCCTGGCGATGCGCCTCAATGGCGGCACGGGCCGACGCAAACTGCGGGCCCTTGCCGCGCACATGCGTGTCCCATCCGCGCTGGACCATGGCCCAGTTGGCGTTGTAACGGTCCATGGTGATGACCATGCGCCCGCCGCCCGAGGCGATGCAATAATCCACGGATTTATCCGCATTCAGGCCATCTAAAAATTTTTCAAACGCGTCCACGTAATCCAGCGCGGAGGTGGCGCCCACGTCGCGCCCGTCCAGCAGGATATGAATGCGCGCCCGGCGCAGGCCTTCTTTTTTAGCCTGCCCCAGCATGGCCCTGAGGTGGTCAAGGTGGCTGTGCACGTTGCCATCGGAAAACAGGCCGATAAAATGGAGCGCGCCATCGTGCGCGCGGCAGTTGCCAATGAGCTTTTGCCAGATGTCACCTTTGAACATGGCGCCCGAGGCGAGCGCCGCATTGACCAGCATGGCGCCCTGGTCGAACACCCGTCCACAGCCGATGGCGTTATGGCCAACTTCGCTGTTGCCCATATCGGCGTCGCTGGGCAGACCAACCGCCCTGCCGTGCGCCTTGAGCTGACAGGCAAGCGCGTTGGTCTTCAGCCAATCCAGATGCGGCTTGAGCGCCGAGCGGACGGCGTCACCTTCCGCATATTTGCCCAACCCCACCCCATCCATGATGACCAGCACCACCGGCCCCTGCAAAGCAGGGCGACCCGCTTTTTGCAATGTATCCATGATTATTCCTGAAATATTGCGGATAACCCGCCCGCCAAACTGAAAAGCGTAAAAGGAAACTGCGCCATCATCCGCCAGCCGGTTTCGCAGGCAATTCCATTTTTGTCCTGCCTTGTGTTGTCCAATGAGGCTTAACCATACCGACCCATGCCCATTTGCGCAAGATCAAGATTTGTATAAATACTGGCCGGCACTAACTGCCGTGTTTTTGATATTGCCCTTCCCGCGCGCATATCGGGATGGCATAAACTTATTTTACCACCTCAATTTTGCACGAACATCAGCGTTATTGTCATATTTTGTCAATAAACACGG
>CAYYBV010000357.1:0-1932 GCA_964469675.1 uncultured Verrucomicrobiota bacterium | reverse complement strand
GCACCAGCCCATGCAGATGTATTCACTATTCTGCTACAGCTTTTGGACGCAGGCCGCCTGACGGATTCCCACGGTCGAACGGTTAATTTTAAAAATACCGTGATTATCATGACCAGCAATATTGGTTCCAATTACCTGCTCGATGGTATTGACCGTAGTGGGCATGTTTCGGAAACGGCCCGCACGCAGGTCATGGCGGCCCTGCGCCAGCAGTTCCGGCCTGAATTTCTGAACCGGGTGGACGATACCGTGCTTTTCAAGCCGTTGACCGAAGCGGAACTGGGTAAAATTGTGGAACTCCAGGTTGTTGAATTGCGTCAGCGCCTGCAGGAGCGCCGGGTTAAACTGGAACTGACCGATGCGGCCAAGTGTTTTGCGGCGCGCAATGGCTATGATCCAGTTTATGGCGCGCGCCCCCTGAAGCGTTTCCTGCAGCAGGAACTGGAAACACCCATTGCCCGGTTGCTGCTTGCGGGCGGTCCGGTGGAAGGCGGCACGCTCGTCGTGGATGTCAAGGAGGCGCGCCTGGACGTTCAACTGGTGCCACCCGCTGTAATAAACCCCGAGGTGTCGGCCCCAGCCGAGGTGTCGGCCCCAGCCGAGGATTCGGCCCCGCGCAAGAAAAAACGGAAATGAACACCACTTGCAGGTAGACCGAATTCAGCAGTTAGAATGCGAGAAGTTATGCAAAGCGCCAGACTTCAGGAATTAGCATTCTTCTTCTGATTACTGAATGCCACTCCCTGGCTGCGCGGTTAGTCCCGGTTCGTCATTAATAACAGTGTTCGGCCCCGGGGAAGGTTCCCTTTTCGACATCGGCCTTGTAGTCGGCGAAGGCTTTGGTCATTTCGGCGCCGAGGTTGGCATAGCGTTTGACAAATTTCGGGGTGAACTCGCTAAAAAGCCCGAGCAGGTCAGGCGTGACCAGTATTTGGCCGTCGCAATCCGGGCCGGCGCCGATGCCGATGGTCGGCGCCGAAATAGTCTGGGTTATTTCCTTGCCGAGAGATGGCGGCAGGCATTCGAGAATCATGGCAAATACGCCGGCCTCGGCCAGTGCCAGGGCATCTTGCAGCAGCCTTTGGGCTTCAGCCGGTTTTTTACCCTGAACCTTATATCCGCCTATGGCGTGAATGCTTTGCGGCGTGAGCCCGATGTGGCCTAACACCGGGATGCCGTTTTCAATGAGTGCTTTGACGGTGGGCGCGCGGAAAGCGCCGCCTTCAATTTTCACGGCGTCGGCGCCGGCTTGCTTGATGAGGTGGCCGGCGTTTTCAATGGCCTGAGCAATGGATACCTGATAGGACATGAAGGGCATGTCGGCCACAATCAGGGCGGATTTTACGCCACGGGAGACGGCAGCCGTGTGGTGAATCATATCCGCCATGGTCACCGGCAAGGTGTCGGCATAGCCCAGCATGGGAGTGGCCAGTGAGTCGCCAACCAGAACCATTGGCAAACCTGCGTCGTCAAGCAGGCGTGCCGTGGTGTAGTCGTAGGCCGTCAGGCAGGCGAACTTGGCCCGTCCTTTTAAGGCCTTGATTTTGCCGGCCGTCCATTTGGATGCGATGGGCATGATTTGGGTGGTTCCTCCGGCAGTATGGCGAATTTGATTCAAAAAAGATAGTCGGCGATCTTGGGCCGCCTGCTGGTTTTCCGCCGTACTACGCCCAAGAAAACAAAATCGTTTCCTTTTTTTTTGCTTCAATTAGCCCGGTTTGTAGGCTAAATCCTGTTCATCTGATTCCTGTTTTTTGCAGACCTCTGATCTCTGCTGCCGCTACCATTTCCTTGCAAACAAAACAACCCTGTGCGGATCGTTCAGGCCGGCAAGCACGTCGGCGACCGTTCCAGTCTGTCCCGGAATTACCAGGTCCGGCCGGACATCGCACAATGGTTGGACCACAAATCTTCGTTCTTGCCAGTGCGGGT
>CAYYBV010000356.1:0-1951 GCA_964469675.1 uncultured Verrucomicrobiota bacterium | reverse complement strand
CCTTCAATGCATACGGCGATGACATAAAAAAAAGCCCTCGACATAACGGGTAACGCAATATTCAGGAGTGACGATGCCAAACAAGTTCCGACCTCGGCCGTCTTGAGCAGGCGCCTCGCCATCAAGGAGCGTATGGCCTTTGCCAGCCTGCTACGATCTGGCGGCTTGCGCCCACAATCCGATTTAATTTACGTCCAGCATTCTGGCCAGGGCTTTGCAGGCATTCACGCGCAAGCGTTCCGGCACGCGCACGATAAGTTCCTCCGGCCACTGCTCCAGCAATGACAGCAGCTTGGCTTCCGTCGTCATGATCATATTCCGGCAGACCGATTGCCGCAGCGGCACAATCTTCAGGCGCATGCAATGCTGACGCGCCAACCGGTCCACCAGGTGCTGTTCGGTGCCGATAATCACGGTAGAGCCCGCCGGCGCCGCGGCAACATATTTGATGATCTGCGAAGTGGAACCATGCGCATCCGCCAGGCGGGTGGCGGCGGCGGGTGTTTCCGGATGCACAATAATTTTTGCATCCGGATATCGACGCCGGGCCAAGGTGATGTCATCCCCCGTAAAGGTGTGCACGTGACAATACCCCTTCCAGACCAGCACCCGCGCGCCGGCGAGGCGTTCCGCGCCCACCCCGCCCCATATTTTACCTGGATCATAAGTTGCCACGGCCGCATCCGGCAATCCCAGGTCACGGGCCGTATTCGCGCCAAGATGCTCGTCAGGAATGAACAGAATGCGCTGCCCCTGGTCCAATACACGCTTGCACACCTTGGCCGCATTGCTCGACGTGCAGGCGCTGCCGCCGTGTTCGCCGCAAAAAGCTTTGACGGCAGCCGAACTATTGACATAGACCACCGGCAACCAGTTTGGTTGCACCGCCTGGATATCCTGCCAGACCTGCTGAACCTCGCGCACGGGGGCCATGTCGGCCATGGGACAGCCGGCGTGGATATCCGGCATATAAACCGTCTGATGCGGACTGCTCAAAATATCCGCCGATTCCGCCATGAAATGCACGCCGCAAAAGACAATGCGCTCGGCTTGCCTTTCGGCCGCAGCGCGGCGCGCCAACTCCAGCGAATCGCCGCTCATATCCGCATGCTGAAGCACGGCATCCTGCTGGTAATAGTGACCCAGGATCAAAAGCTTTTTGCCCCACTTTTTGCGCAAGGCCTCAATGGATTCGCTTGTGTTCATAAAGCGCAAATATAGCAATGGAAGCAACTAATATACTACCGGCACTTTGGATATTCCACCAAAATTTGCATATGCGTGATGGCGGCAGAAAAGCTGTAATTTATTCTTGACTACCACGCATAATGCATTATTATGTAATTGATCAAATTGATAATTGCTGTGCTCTTTATGAAGGATAATATTATGAAACAACATGGTTCCGCAGTTGCAGTGCTCATGGTATTTGCAATGGCCATAAGTAGCACGACGCTTGCCTGGGCCCTTGAACAGGCGCCGCTTAATCCCGAATTCCTGAAATACCAACAGCAGTTGCAGACAAAAGCCGTGGCCCCCCGCACGGCGGATGGCCACGCACTGGGCCACATACCGGCCCCGGTCCAATTACCCAATACTGCGGCATCAGTATTACGGCAACGGCACAAACTCAAGGCGGCACCAGCCAGTTATGATTTGCGTGATTACGGCAAAGTATCACCCGTCCAGGACCAGGGCGATTACGGGAATTGCTGGGCGTTTGCCACATTCGGCTCAATGGAATCTTGTCTCCTGACCGGCGAAACAGTGGATTTCTCGGAAAACAACTTGGCCAACCTGCATGGCCTCGACAGCGCCTATGGCGATGGCGGCAGCTCATACATGTCGCTGGCCTACCTGGGCCGCTGGAGCGGCCCTGTTCTTGAAGCCGACGATCCATATGCCAACGGACCCAACAGTCCCGGCGGCTTGACAGTCCAAAAACACATTC
>CAYYBV010000355.1:0-1957 GCA_964469675.1 uncultured Verrucomicrobiota bacterium | reverse complement strand
AGGGCACCATCCAAACCCTGATCGGACGCCATTGCGTCGAGCGCAAAAAAATGTCGGCCCAGCCTAAAACCGGTCGCATAGCGATCACGCATTACGAACTTATCGAACGCCTGGGCGATGTTTCCATGGTCCGGATCAGGCTGGAAACGGGCCGCACGCATCAAATCCGGGTCCATATGACGCACCACGGCTTTCCCATAGTCGGCGACGCACAATACGGGGTGCGTTCAAGCCGTTCATTGCCGGCAGCCGTTGGACGCCAAATGCTGCATGCTGAAAAACTCGTTTTCAGGCATCCGGTCACGGACAACCTGTTGAGCTTTACCGCACCGTGGCCGGACGATTTGAACGCGCTCGTCACGACCTTGCGCAAATCCCAGTGAGCAGATAAGATAAAACCATGGATCGAATGAATGGGACTGACGGAAAAATAAAACTTTTCCGAACGCCTCCTTGAAATCAGCATAATTAGTGGCCGGCTTCGCCCCACAGCGGGCAGCAGTGATGGCGCGTATTGATTAAAAACCAGCGCATGAGCGAATCCCTTTACAATTTACTGACAACCGGTCCGTTGTGGTTCTGGATCATGGTCGAGGCCATCCTGCACCTCACCATGTTCCTGCTGGTAGTTTACAGTTGCCTGAACACCCGCCGCGAGGCCACTTCGGCGCTGCTCTGGATATTCGTAGCCTGGTCATTCCCCTTGATCGGCCCACTCCTTTTCTTAATTTTCGGCATCAATCGGGTGCCGCACAAAGCATGGCGCAAACAGCGGGCGGACAATGCGTTTTTATCCGAACGCTTGTCGCGCGAGAACGAATCCCTGCCGCTGGTTTACTGGCGTGCCGTCCACAAATCCCTGGCAACCGAACCAACCGAGCCGGCCGCGCAAGCCCTGAACAAAACATTGGGCCCTATCCTGGAAGATTATCCGTTGCTGGGCGGCAACGCGATTGAACCGCTGGTGGATGGAGACGCCGCCTACCCCCGGATGCTGGATGCCATCCGCCACGCAAAACACCACATTCACCTTCAAACCTTTATTGTCTGGAATGACGCCATTGGCCGCGAGTTTCTCGACCTGCTCGCGGAAAAGGCCCGGCAAGGCGTGAAGGTGCGGTTTATGTTTGACAGCTTCGGCTCCATGGGCGCGGTGCTCAGCCCGCTTTTCTTGAGATATCGCCACGTACCGAACATGCAGATTGTTGGCTGGACCCAAACCAACATCTTCAAGCGCCTGATTCAGTTTAATCTCCGCAACCATCGCAAGATCATGGTGGTGGACGGCAAAAGCGCGTTCATGGGCGGCATCAATCTGCGGCAGGAAAACTTGTCCCGCCCGGGCGCGCCGGCCATTCGCGATTATCATGTTGCCGTCCGCGGTCCAATCGTCCAGGAACTACAGTATTCGTTTTTGCGCGACTGGTATTTCATGACCGATGACGACCCGCAAGTTTTGCTGCAGCAGGCACATTTTCCGCATCTGCCGGCGACGGGTCCGGCCATGATCCGCGTAGCCAACAGCGGCCCGACACCGGACGAGATGGAAGTGATCGCCCAGGTGTTTTTCGAATGCCTGACAGCGGCGCGGCGGCAGATTCTCATTGTAACGCCCTACTTTGTACCCACACACGATATTCTCCAGGCACTGTGTTCAGCGGCCCGGCGCGGCGTGGATGTCCGGCTGATCGTCCCGCACACGAACAATCACCTGTATGCCGGGCTGGCGGGACAAGCCTTGTACGAGGACATCCTGAAAGCCAACGCAAGGATTTATCAGCGGCATGCCCCATTTATGCACGCCAAGGCCATGATCGTGGACGACACCATGGCGATGGTCGGCAGCGCCAACCTGGATGTGCGCAGTTTGCGACTGAATTACGAAAGCAATCTGATCGTATATGACCCCGGTTACATCAACGCCTTGAAACAAATCATTTTAAATGACCAGGCGCAT
>CAYYBV010000354.1:0-1963 GCA_964469675.1 uncultured Verrucomicrobiota bacterium | reverse complement strand
TAGGACGGCACGGTGGATACACGCAAATCCAAATCTTCGCCACCCACGTTGATTTGGATGCGGCCAACCTGGGGCATCCTTTTTTCGGAAAGCTTCATGTGTGCCATCAGCTTGATGCGGCTGAGCATAACCGTTTGCAGGTGCTTGGGCGGCGGCTCGATTTCGCGCAGCTCACCGTCAATCCGGTAGCGGATACGGAAGCGCTTTTCGAGCGGCTCAACATGGATATCGGAGGCCCGGCTACGCTGGGCTTCCATGATGATCAGGCTGACCAGCTTGATGATCGGCGCATCCGCGTCGGTGGCCACGGTTTCATCCATCGTATCATCCATGCGCACCTGGACATCCGCGGAATCACCCTGGTTCTTGTCCAGGATCTCCTCCATAGTCTTTTCGGCCAGCCCGTAATATTTATCCAGCGCCTCGCTGATTTCCTCGGGCGCGGCCACGACACCATCAACATTGCGCTTAAGCAGATAACGCAGGCTGTCCAGAATCTCGATATTCAGAGGATCACTCAGCGCCACGCTGAGCGCGTTTTCGTTGTTGAAAACGGGAATTACTTGATATCGTCGGGCAATGGAGACCGGCACCTGCTGGATCACTTCCGGAGGGATTTCATGGTCGCCCAGCGTGATGACATCCATACCCAGCTGCATGGCCACGGTCTTAAGCACCTCCACCTTGGAAACGACATCCTGTTCGATCAGTATGTCCAGGGCGCTCTGGTCACGGCCCTCGGCCGCAGCCTTGGCCGCCTCAATCTGATCGGGCTTGATCAGCCCGACATCCTTGAGGATCTCCAGCATATAATCGTCATTGGCCGTCATGGTACAACACGCTTCGCATCAACTGCACAAATCGCGTTTTGTCGAAATGCAAGGTGCAGGCTACAGAATAAAAACTCCGCCTAAACAGCAATCAGGTTGTCCGGCGCTGATATGCTTCAAACCTGACTGCGGATTTCTTTTTTTAATTGAATTATACATCTAATTGCTTCTTAAGCAAGTCCTGCACAATCTGGGGATTGGCTTTGCCCTTGCTGAGCCGCATGACCTGGCCCATCATAAATTTGAACGCCGCTTGCTTGCCGGCCTTGTAATCGGACACCGACTTGGGATTACCTTCGACAGCCTGGCGCACCAAAGCGGCCAGCATCCCGGCATCGTTCAGCTGCGTCAAGCCCAGCTGTCCGACCAGCTCGGCGGGATCGCCGCCCTTTTCAAACAAGATCGCAAAAATGGTCTTGGCGGCGGCGGAATTGATCGCATGGGATTCGAGCAGCTTGACCAGTCCGGCCAAAGCCTGGGGCGTTATCTTAACCTGTTGGATATCAAGCTCCTTCTCGGCCATGAGGTGCATCATTTCAGTCATCATCCAGTTGGAAACTATTTTTGGATTTGAAGTGCCCCGCGCCGCCGCCTCAAAAAAATCGGCAACGTATTTATCTGCGGCAAGCACCTTGGCGTCATAGGCCGGCAAGGCATATTCGCGCTCCAGTCGCGCGCAACGCTGGCGGGGTAATTCCGGCAACATGCCGGCCCACGCCGTGATCTGCTCGTCCGTCAGCGCCACCGGCATCAAGTCGGGATCGGGAAAATAGCGATAATCGTGGGCATCCTCCTTATTGCGCATGGCCTCGGTCACGCCCCGGTCAGTGTCAAAGCGCCGTGTTTCCTGCACAATGCCCTCGCCGGCGGCGAGCGCGGCGGTCTGTCGCTGGAGCTCGTATGTGAGGGCCTGGTAGACACCCTTGAAAGTATTCATGTTCTTGATCTCGGTTTTGGTGCCGAGCGCAGCCTGGCTTTCCGGGCGCACGCTGCAATTGACATCGCAGCGCAGGTTGCCCTCCTCCAGATTGCACGGGCTGATCAGGCCGTAAACCAGGATCTGTTTGAGCGCCAGCAGGAAAGCAAAGGCTTCCTCCGGCGAATGCAGGTCGGGCTCGGTCACGATTTCCATC
>CAYYBV010000353.1:0-1975 GCA_964469675.1 uncultured Verrucomicrobiota bacterium | reverse complement strand
GATTACCGCCGATGGCTTGCATGTGACATCGGAAATAACATTGGACGGCATTCACTGGCAAACCGTTCCGGCGGATGGCCTGCACGCGTTCGTATCGGCGGATGGCATTCACTGGGAGAAGCAAAGCGGCGGACCGGTGATTCCCTTTGATAGGTCGTGGACCCATGCCTTTGATTCGCAGAATGTGTCGTTCTGGTCCGAGGTCGAACAGTTGTATGTTTGTTATTTCCGGTGTTGGACGGTTAATAGCGCCAAGATGCAGGGCGCGTCCGTAGTGCGATCAGAAGCCGGAGATGGGCTGCGCACAATTGTGCGCACGACCTCATCGGACTTCAAGAATTGGAGCGCACCAGTGGCGATGAACCCAAACCTGCCGGGCGAGCATCTTTACACCAGTCAGACTCATCCGTATTTCCGTGCCCCGCACATTTACATTGCTCTGCCATCGCGATATATCGCCGGCCGGGTCGGTGCGGCCAAAACCGATGCCATGCTCGGGTCCACCGACATCCTGTTCATGAGCTCCCGCGCCGGCGCGACAACTTACGATCGGTTGTTTACGGAAGCCTTTATTCGGCCGGGGCTTGACCCCGCGCGCTGGGCAAGCCGGGCAAATTATGTGGCGCTCAATGTTTTGCCCACCGGCCCCACCGAGATGTCTATCTATCATACTGGAAGCGGGCAACGCTACGTTCTGCGGACGGATGGGTTTGTTTCCGTCCGGTCCGGCGCCAAGGAGGGCGAGCTGTTGACCAAGCCGCTGACATTTACCGGCGCGGCGCTGATCTTGAACTACAGCACTTCAGCGGCGGGCAGCTTGCGGGTTGAGGTCCAGGACGCGGCGGGCGTGCCGCTGGCGGGATTCCGATTGCAGGATTGCCCGGCCATCGTCGGGGACGAGATCGAGCGCGCCGTGCTGTGGCAGGACAATCCCGATCTTCAAGCCTGGTCCGGCAAGCCCGTGCGGCTTAGGTTCGTGATGACCGAGTGCGATTTGTATTCGTTTAAATTTCAATGATGGATTTCAGCAGCCGAGGGCGATAGTCACAGTCAGGCATAATATTATTGCTGAATTGCCTTGGCAATATAAAGGAAATCAAGCATGCAACTAATTGATATCCGGAAAATATGGGACCAGGCGCCGCATAATGCTTTTACCGATCTGATCCGGTTCCGGGACCGCTGGTATTGTGCCTTCCGCGAAGCCAGCGCACATCGCAGTTTGGACGGCAAATTGCGCATCATCCGATCCGATGACGGGACCAATTGGTCGTCCGTGGCCCTGATGGAAATGGCGGATCGTGACCTGCGGGATGCCAAGTTTTCCATCACTCCCCAAAACCAACTGATGCTGCAAAGTGTTGTTGTCGAGCCGCCCTCGCGGAATAAACCACGCCAGCCGTTATCCTGGCTGTCGCCCAATGGCACGGATTGGAGCCCGGCCTATGCCGATAAGAACGCTTTGGGCGCCTATCCCTGGGGCGTTACCTGGCACAATGGCATTGGCTATTGCCCGGCTTATTTTGCACTTGAAAGCGCCCGTCCGGGCGGATGTCTTTACCAAACGCGTGACGGGAAATCGTGGAAGGCGTTGGCCAATACGATGTTTCCAGTTGCCACGAACGGGTTTGGCAATGAAGCCTCGCTGGTGTTTGGACCCAATGACTTTGCCTATTGCCTGCTCCGCCGCGATCCGCTGCCTTATGATTCGGGTAGTATCCCGGATGCGCCCGGATCCTCCGGACAACTTGGTTTTGCACAGCCACCATATAAAGAATGGACTTGGAAAGATTTAGGCCTGCGCATCGGTGGACCGAAAATAATCCGTTTGAACGATGGCCGCCTTCTGGCCGCTGTCCGGCTGTATGTCGGGCCAAGGCGTCACTCGCTTTGCTGGGTGGACCCAGTCAAGGGCGCCATCACTGAATTTTTAGCGCTGCCATCAGGCGGTGATTGCGGCTATGCGGGGGTTGTT
>CAYYBV010000352.1:0-1978 GCA_964469675.1 uncultured Verrucomicrobiota bacterium | reverse complement strand
ATCAGCGGCGCGGCGGGCATGAAGAAGCGCCGTGGCCAAAAGGCCTGAGCGGCCTGGCACAAACTGAATAGTCATGGACTGGCCGGTATTCACGAGAGTGAGTACCGGCCGTTTTTTTGTGTAATCGGTCACCATTGATATTGGATGCCAGTAATGCCTTTCTCTGGCGCGGCGGGATGCGTCGTACCGGGCGAATGTGGCGCCCTCCGGGCGCAATTCTTGGTTGCTGTCAAACCCCGGGTTGCGGCGCCCTCCGGGCGCCTCACCCGGGGTTATGCATGGTACGGCCCTTCGGGCCGAACTTGGCCGATCTGACGACGTGCTTTGTCCGATCCGGGCCAAAAACCACCATCATTCGAGGGCATGTTTTTGCGCCGTAGGCGCAAAAAAGCCAAGCCAGTTTTTCTCCGTTCCGGCTCAAAACCGACCAGAGCCGGAAGGTTTTCCCCAGCCGCAAAATGCCAAACTCCAGGCGGCCTTTCGGGCCGGAAACCGCATTCTGGCGCCGGGAAGGTGCTGACAACATAATGCTGTTGCACGGCTGGTAGCAAAGAGTGACCGATTACGGTTACGACAAGGCAAAGCAAGGCGGTTTCTGCAGGTAGTTCCTAATAGGGAAGGATCTAGGCATGTGCCAGCAGGAATTGACAAATTTATCACAATGGCAATTGGCGGCTGGTTGCGGTTAGGCACAATAAACGTATCGCAGCGCTCTCCCAAGTGGCGTGGCTAGTGCTGTGCCTGCCTTTTCGGCTATTCCTATCGAGTGCAAAAGATTACTTGTTAGCAACAAGTTATAAATTTTCGGCATTGTGGAAAGAATGCGCTGTCGTTACATTATATAGCAACGAGCAGCCATGTGTGGAGTTATTTCTTATTGTGACCGGCTGGTGCAGAAAGCGAGGAGATTATGAAGAGGGTACTACTGATTGGTGTCTTGATGCTGCTGGGCCTGCCAGCCTTTGCCATTTTCCAGTATGAAGTTGTGATGGGGCCCTTCGGTTCTGTGGGCGTTGCTCCAGGTGGTGAAGGCATAAAAGGCCATCCTTTTTCTATTCGCATCACTGAGGGTACGGGTTCCATTTACATTGCGGACAGGATTGACGACCTGAAGACCATGGCGGGGAACAAAGAACTTCTGAGCATCACGGCCGAAATGAGTTCTACAAAGCACTACGGCTGGGCGGACTTGGGCGGAAAAGCAGTTATGGCCACGGGAAAAACGCAGGAGATTGTGCTTGCCAAGGGCGAGGACGGCCTAATCATCAGGACCGGCTATGAGTTGGGCCAGTTTTCTGCTGGTGACCAGCTGGGCGTGTGGTTGACGCCGAACGATCAGAAATTCACCGGCGCGACGATCTTTGACAGGACCAATCCCATCATATCGGACGAATTGATCTATCGCGATCCCTTTGTGGGTATTGACGCCACTGGCGCGGATTACCATGAGCTGATGTTCAAGGGACCAGGGTCAGTTTATTTTGAGATTTATGGCGTTGAGGACATTCCGTCTGGCCAGCCCCTGCCGGGCGTGCTGGCGACACTGCTCGTTGGTGGCGCCATCAGCGGCGCGGCGGGCATGAAGAAGCGCCGTGGCCAAAAGGCCTGAGCGGCCTGGCACAAACTGAATAGTCATGGACTGGCCGGTATTCACGAGAGTGAGTACCGGCCGTTTTTTTGTGTAATCGGTCACCATTGATATTGGATGCCAGTAATGCCTTTCTCTGGCGCGGCGGGATGCGTCGTACCGGGCGAATGTGGCGCCCTCCGGGCGCAATTCTTGGTTGCTGTCAAACCCCGGGTTGCGGCGCCCTCCGGGCGCCTCACCCGGGGTTATGCATGGTACGGCCCTTCGGGCCGAACTTGGCCGATCTGACGACGTGCTTTGTCCGATCCGGGCCAAAAACCACCATCATTCGAGGGCCATGTTTTTGCGCCGTAGGCGCTTAACCATGCTTAACCCCAGGCTTTAGCCTGG
>CAYYBV010000351.1:0-1981 GCA_964469675.1 uncultured Verrucomicrobiota bacterium | reverse complement strand
CATACCAAGGCCCGGCGCCATGTCAAGCAATCAGCGGGTTTCAGTGCTCTCGCGACGACGCGGGCTGCTGTATAAACTGCCCGAACAAGCCACCGCTACCGGTTTTTTTGCCAGGCCTATTCGAAGTCTCTTTTTCTTGTGTTGTTGTGATCACCGGCACAGCCTGCTCGACCAGTTCCGGAACCGTGATTTGGCCGTTGGGTTGCTGCACCAGGCTGGCCTTGCCCCGGTTGCCCGCATAGGTCTTGACAAACAACTGCACCCCGAAGGGCGTAAAAGCCGTATGCACGAATCCCAGCCCCACGGTTTGAAACAAAACATGGACATTACCGGCCTCATCCAGCTTAAGTTCGGTCGGCCGCACCCGGACGATGCGCCCCAGGTTGAACACGCCATACACGGTCTTATCGGCATCTTCAATCTGCAAATAAATATTTTCGACGGCGTCACGTTGCAGATAAGAGATGATGTAGGTACGCGTGGCATACGCATCGCCGGGAACCCCGGCCGTCAGGCGCTGCAATTCAAAACCGCTGACTATTTCCAGCATCGCCGTGGGGGTGGAATAGTATTTGCCCCTAAAATCTACGCCGGCGCTTATTTTATACAGGCCCTGGCTGCGTATGGCAAACAAGCGGGATAAATTAAATCCAAACTCGCGGGATTCACCCGGCAGCATCTGTGTATTGCTGACCAGCGGGGCGCCAACGCGCCGGGCAACGATTCCGCCACCCTTGCTTTCAACATCGAGCCGGAAACGGAACGGACCGCGGTCAGAATCCAGCTCAATAATCTGGCCGCTGTTGTTTTGAATAACAACCGAGGCAATAACATCCTCGTGCAGGAGCGCCCTGGTCGAGGGCAGCGTCAGAGTGATCGCGACCTGGGCCGCCAGCCAAACCGGAGTCGCCAGCAGGCCGATTGCCACGCCAAGCCCGATTTTCCATTGCCGGTTAATTACCATCAACATCATGCCCGCCATTAAATCATGCCCTGGGACCCAGCCAACTTTTTCTTTACTTCCATACATAATTTAAGCAATATAACCGGCAATCGTAGCCAAAGCAATGTGAATATCCACCCAAAGCGGCGCAAAACAAGTCATTGCCGGTAGGCAATGGTCGATTAAAACAATTACAACCCAGTAGTAAAAACCCGGCTTTATTTTGCAACAGATCAATCATGGCCGGATGGATCAAGCTGGTTACCGCAAAATGCCTGGCAAAAAATCCATGAATTCGCGCAAGCCTCGGAAGCATGCAGCCGAATCCTGGCTGGTCGATATTTTCCAGCACGCGCCGGACATGCTCATCATCCTGGATGATGCCGGCATCATTCGGAATACCAATACAGCCTTTCAGAACTTCTGCCAACAAAGCGCCTCGGACTTGCTGGGCTGCAAAATGATCGCATTCGTGCCCGATGAAAAGCGCACCCAGTGGACACATGACCTTGCCAAGCTGACCAGCGGGGAATGGACCAGCCTGGATAGCACATTGATCAACAATCAGGGCCGCGCCTGTGATTGCCATATAACCCTTATCGCGCACAGCATCTATGCCGGGCAACCCGTATCGATTTTACATCTTCAGGACACCGCCGTCTATCAGACCGTAGAACGGGCAATGCTCTCGGCCCAGGGGCAATGGGAACGCTCGTTCAACGCCATCGCCGACTACATGTGCCTGCTCAACCTTTCCGGCAAAATCCTGCGGGCCAATCAGGTCATGACCAAACGCTTTGAGCCGTTACACGGCAATCTGATCGGCAGCGATTATCGCCAGATTTTTGGCATGGCGGATATGCCGGCCAGAGGGCCGGCCTGGCCTGACCCGGTGGTTGACGCACCCTGTGTCATCCCGGAAATTGAACTGACCAAACTGCAAGGCTGGTTCACGATCTCTTCCTTTCCCTTAAAAGACGAGCACGGGGCCGTCACGGAAGTCGTTTTAATTGTCCGCGACATCAGCGCCCAACATGC
>CAYYBV010000350.1:0-1994 GCA_964469675.1 uncultured Verrucomicrobiota bacterium | reverse complement strand
CCGCGGAGCAAAACGCCATGCCGAGCGCCGTCGCGACCGCAAAACCAACATTACGCGTTGAGCTGCTCATAACACCTGTATATGTTGCTGATCAGGAATTTATTCCGCTGAGCGTCCGCCGCGCAAGCCATGGGAATAACACCAGGCGCCGCCCATATTTGCACCGTGCCAATCGTAATGATAAAGCGTGGTTCCGCACTGGCGCGAAGACAACCAGATCGGCTGGGCGCCGGGTTGCGGATCTGGCGTTGTGGCCCATTCGCCGCCGCGCTGAGCGACGGCACGATAGGCCACCGGTATCTTCCAGTTGCTCCCGCCTTCAAAAGGAATATTTTCGCCGCCCGGCCAATCGGCCACATTGGCATATCCATTGGAACTCAATTCGCCATCGCCGTGCGCCGCCGTGTAAGAACGGCCCTTGATGGTGCCGACCGAAATGACGTCTTCCATCACGTTGCCGGATAAATCCATGTTGCCGTAATAACCGGCCATGGCTTTTTTCCGGCTGGAAGCGGCGGTGGCCATAGCGCCGGACCGAAGCGGGCCGGTTAAACTCCTGATGTTGCAGGCAACCCAGGCGCCGGCCTCCGCGTTGTTGGCGGGGACTTCGTTGGCCGTGCCGGCCAAAGCGTACCCGGAAGGCGCAACCGCCTCGCCGCCATAGGCGTTGGCGGCTTCATGGGGAACAGGTGCGCTGGGTCCCCTGGCTGCCTTTTCATATTCAAACTCTGTCACCCACCGCAAGGCCGCCCAATCGTTCAGGGCCAGCGAATCGTTGGCTGAACAACAGGTTGCCGGCACCCATTGGCCGTCATCCGCTTCGTCAAAAATACCGTTATTATTCAAATCACAACCATACCATCCATTGTCAACCTTGATTCCGAACCGGGCGCCGGAGATATTCGGGGTTCCGGCATAGCGGGTGACGGCCTGGGTGGGAGCCAGGGTATTGAGAAAATCACGGTATTGTGCCTGGGAAACTTCATAGCGCATATAGTAAAAAGCCCTGACACCGGTCGGCCAATTTGTGTTCATGTTGCTTTCCGTCGGCTGATCGGTGGAGATGCCGGAATCCGCATTGAACCATATACCCGAGCATGATCCCGGCTGGCCCGGCGAATCGGTAAAATAGGAGATTAAGCCGACTAGGCCATTATCGGCATCGTCAAAGGGGGCAATGGTTTGAGAATAGGGAATGGCAATTTTAATTTTAAAGGCATGCACATCGTTGGTGCGTACTAAAATCTGGCACCCGTAAGGGCCGATGTTCTGCGCCTGGTCGTTATCCCGGGGCTGGGCAGTCGGAAAAAAAGGCGCGCTATAGGAATTAAAATAATCACCGAGATAAAAGGGGCCGGCGGGAACATAGACCATTTCAACAGCATTTAAACGGATGGCGGCAACAGCCGCCAGGGCGTCGCCGGCAGCGTCAGCACCCAGGTCCGCGCCATAATCCCATACATATTGAATGCCGGTTGCGTCAACGGCACCCTCGCCGGTCGCGGCGCGCCGGAGAAAGGCGCCTTTTTTATCGGAAGGCACAATGATATCCAAGGCCGTACCGGAACCCTGGTTGAATCCGGAAGGATTGGTTCCGGAAGTTTTTAATGTGCCATGCCGCCAGGTTGTGCCGCCATCCGCCGAATATTTAATAAAAATCCAGACGGCATCGCAGTTTTCCGCATCCCTCCACGAATTTTCCCAGTTTATGTCAAACCTTATCTGACAGGTTTTTAACCGGGAGCTTGGCGTCAACAGAACGTTCGTAACGGCCACATTATTGGCACCGGCCGGGAAAATCAAAAATATAAACAAAAGATGCGCTAAACAAAACGCAACAACACGTCTTCCACAAGAATAAGGAACAGCTGGTTTCATTGTGCCGATGATACCAATATTCACCAATATGTCAACTTTTTTGATGAATTTCACAAGGCGTCGGCATCGTCAAGAATTATGTGTAAAATTATTTAAGAGCGGCAAGTTGGATATTC
>CAYYBV010000349.1:1187-2003 GCA_964469675.1 uncultured Verrucomicrobiota bacterium | reverse complement strand
AAACAACCCCTTGGTAGCGGCGGGCCGGGCGGCCAGCACCGCACTGATAATGGCCAGGGCATTTTCGATCAGTTTGGCCGCGTCAAAGGAACGCTTGCCAAAAGGCACCATGACATTGCCGTGCCGATCCATCCGGAATTCCACGCGGCCGGTCTTGAACTGTTTGACCGCCGTGGCCAGGTCATCGGTCACAGTGCCGGTTTTGGGGTTGGGCATCAGGCCGCGCGGCCCCAGGAATTTGCCCAACTTGCGCACTTCCTTCATGGCATCGGCCGTGGCAATGGCCACGTCGAAATCGCTCCAACCACCCTGGATTTTGGCAATCAGATCTTCATAGCCGACATTATCGGCGCCGGCCGCGCGGGCGGCATCCGCCGCGGCGCCCGTGGCAAACACCAGGACGCGCACGCTTTTACCCGTACCGTGCGGCAGGCTGACCGTGCTGCGCACGGTCTGCTCCGATTTTGTAAAATCCACCCCCAACCGGAATGCAATATCCATAGTTTCATCAAACTTGATGGCCGGTTGGGCCTTGATAAACGCGATAGCTTCCTCCAGTGCCAGAACCTTGGGCGGAACTTTCGCCTTTAGCGCTCGATAACGTTTTCCGTGCGTGGCCATAGTTAATCCACCACTTCTATGCCCATGCTCCGCGCCGTACCCTCGATCTGGCGCATAGCCTGGGCTTCGTTGGTCGTGTTCATGTCTTTGTGTTTAATCTTGACAATTTCGCGAATCTGGGCATGCGTAACCTTGCCCACTTTCTCGCGGTTGGGCACCCCCGACCCCTTGGCCAGAGCCGCCTTCTGTTTAAGC
>CAYYBV010000349.1:0-1177 GCA_964469675.1 uncultured Verrucomicrobiota bacterium | reverse complement strand
CATGCCGCTCTGGCCCTGGGTGGTCGCGTTAAACTCCTTGCAAAAGGCCATGATATTGACCCCTTGCTGGCCTAAAGCCGGCCCTACCGGAGGCGCCGGATTGGCCTGGCCCGCGGGGATTTGCAGCTTAATAATTGCCGTGACTTTCTTTGCCATACGTCTCCCCAAAAATAACTGTGACAAAAATTTAAACCCACGGAAAACACGGTCAGGCGGAGAACCACGTCAAAAATCATGGAAGCTTCCCCGCCCACGCTTCCCACTTACCCATGGGCACAAACAAACCAACTACACGCGTTCCACTTGCCAGTACTCCAGCTCTACCGGTGCCGTGCGCCCAAAAATGGCCACGGACACTTTTAACTTTCCGCGATCCGGATCCACTTCCTCAATGACTCCGCTGAAATTCAAGAAAGGCCCATCGTTAATCTTGACTGTTTCGCCGGGTTCGAACTGGACCTTGGGCTTGACCTTCTCTTTCTTATCCTCAATCTGATAAATAATTGATTCAACTTCCTTGGGACGCAAGGGCGTCGGCCGCTCGCCGCCGACAAAACCAATGACCCCCGGCGTATCGTTGACATAATACCAGGCGCGCTCGTTAATCTTGCCGTCCTCTTTGTATAAGCCGATCTGGATCAACACATACCCCGGGTAAAACATCCGGGTGCTTGTGCTCTTCTTGCCTTTCTTGACCTCGGATATTTTTTCGGAAGGAATGGAAACATCCCCAACCAAATCACTCATTTCTTCCGGCTTGATTCGACGCAGGAGACTTTCGCGGACTTTCATCTCCTTGCCCGTAAGCGTGTGAATCACAAACCATTGCTTTTCCATGCGTTGCCCCTGTCATCCGCGCCGATCATTACAAAATCAGGTGTAAAACACGCATCAAAATCAGATCGCTCAACCCAACGAAGGCCCCCAGAACCACAACCGACATTATCACCACCACGGTAGAATCCTGCAACTCGGCGCGTGTCGGCCAAGCTGATTTTTTCAGCTCGAGTCCCACCTCATTAATAAAACCAGCCACCTTGACAATGAAAGACTTGATTTTATTCACAACCGATAACCCCTGTTGACCAATCAACGTCCGCGCAACCACCGCGCCGATCTGGTTACTGGTCCGGCGATTTTCAGATAAACCACTCGCCTGATGATTCCCCGCTGCACT
>CAYYBV010000348.1:0-2017 GCA_964469675.1 uncultured Verrucomicrobiota bacterium | reverse complement strand
CAGCCATTGATAATGACTTCTTCTTGTTTTACAGAAAGCTTCTCTCCATATGCAATCTTGATTTGCTCTTTCACAATATCCACTCCGGTCACCATTTCGGTAACCGGATGCTCGACCTGGATACGGGTATTCATTTCCATGAAATAAAAATGGCCGTCCGGGTCAAGCAGGAACTCGATTGTGCCCGCGCCAAGATAATTAATTGCCTCCGCGGCGCGCACGGCCAGCTTGCCCATACGCCGGCGCTGGTCGGCAGACAGCGCGGGACAAGGTGTCTCTTCCATGAGTTTCTGATGCCGGCGTTGGATACTGCAGTCACGCTCACCGAGCTGGACAACATTGCCATGCTGATCGGCCATGATCTGGATTTCCACATGGCGGGCCCCTTCGATATATTTCTCAACATAGACCGCGCCATTGCCGAATGCCCGATCGGCCTCAGAACTAGCCATCATAAAGCCCTGCGCCAGACTAACATCATTATGGGCAATGCGCATACCTTTGCCGCCGCCGCCGGCGGCGGCTTTGATCAGCACCGGATAGCCGGATTTGCGCACCACTTCCAACGCCTCTTCTTTGGTCTTGACCACACCATCACTGCCGGGGATAGTCGGCACGCCACTTTTGCGAACAGTTGCGCGCGCAATGGCCTTATCGCCCATTTTCTGGATGTTATCAGCGGTGGGTCCAATAAAAGTAATGTTGCAACTCTCGCAAATTTGGACAAAGTGCGCGTTTTCGGACAGGAACCCATAGCCGGGGTGAATGGCATCAACGTCGGTGACTTCGGCCGCGCTGATGATATTGGCTATTTTGAGATAACTTTCCTGAGCCGGGGCCGGACCGATACAAATGGCCTCGTCCGCCAGCTGGACATGCAGGGAATGTTCGTCCACGTCGGAATAGACGGCCACGGTTTTGACGCCCATCTCGCGGCAGGCGCGTATAACCCGCAACGCGATTTCACCACGATTGGCAATTAAAATACGATTGAACATACCTTATTTTCCAATACATGCCAAATGCCTGCAATCAGGTTTTTTCGATTTTAAACAACGGCTGGTTGTATTGCACCGCATTGGCATTCTCCACCATAATTTCGCGGACAACCCCCTTGATTTCGGCCTTGATTTCATTCATAACTTTCATGGCTTCGACAATGCACAAGACCGTATCCGGTGAAACATCCTGTCCAACCGTCACATACGGCTCGGCATCCGGCGCAGGGGCACGGTAAAATGTACCCACAAACGGCGCCTTGACAAAAGTCATGCGCGGGTCATCGATTACGGGCGCAGCCGGCGCGGGCGCCGCGAGTGGCCCGGACTTGGAAGGGGGCGGTGCCATGGCGGGAACCGTTTGCACAACCTGCACGGCCCCGCCCTTTTTAATCGACAGGCGCACGCCGTTTTCTTCCATTTCAAATTCGGCCAGGCCATTTGCAGTCATCAGGTCAATGATTTCCTTGACTTTATCCAGTTGCATAGTCACCTCGTTGGTTATACCCTGTCGTCCTGCAGTCGCGATCCCTACCCTTTAGCGGCAGTTTTCTTTACGGGTCCTCGATTGGACTTGAGCTGTTGAACTAATCCGATCAGGGCCAGGTGGTAGCCTATGGCCCCAAATCCCATGATCTGCCCCAGGCAGGCGCCAGCCGTCATGCTGACATGCCGGAACTCCTCGCGGGCCGCCGTGTTTGTAAGATGGACTTCCACGCATGGCACCGTGACGGCCTGAAGCGCATCCCGCAAAGCCACGCTGGTATGCGTATAGGCGGCTGGGTTCAGAATAATTCCGTCAAATTTATCCCGGCTGGCAAGGATCTGCGAGACCAGCGCGCCCTCATCATTACTTTGCACATGCGCCAGTTTAACACCAAGGGTTTTGGCGCGCGCGGTCAGTTCACGCATAATATCCGCCAGCGTCTCCGTGCCGTAAAGCGCCGGTTCACGTTTGCCCAACATGCCAAGATTCGGTCCGTTTAAAACAAGAATTTTTATCATGTCCGGGCATTATC
>CAYYBV010000347.1:0-2019 GCA_964469675.1 uncultured Verrucomicrobiota bacterium | reverse complement strand
AAGGCTGGAATTTACGCTGCCGCTGGACCTGACCGACATCGTGCGCCTTGAATAAAACCAATCGGGATAGTGTGCCGATTTCAACGCAAATTAAAGATAACCGGAGGCCTATGCAAACTAACAAGATTAAGCATTATCATCGCATACCTGCCCTTATTCCATGTCTGGTGTTTTTGGGACTGACCATCCTGTGGAACGGCCCTGCGCGCGCCATCACCTTCCCCGCCAAAAACGACCTGGCACTGGAATGGACTTTTTCCCTGCCCGCCGCCACCACACCCGACCAGACCGTCACCGTCAAAATACCCAACTACCAGCGCTATACCAAGATCATACCAGACGAGGCCTTGGCCGGCGTTTATGACGAAGCCGGCAAAGCGACGCGCTGGGGCTTCGTCACCTCATCCGCCGATGTCGCCCAGGGCCGCCTGCTTTGTTTCGAGGCCAGTCCAGGAAAACGTTATTTCAGCTTCTGGAAGCGGCCAGTGCTAACATCATCCAAGAAAACAGCTAAAGCTGCACCAAAAACCAAGCCCAAGCCAAAAAAACAAGATTCCGTCGGCGCCGTATTTGACCAACAGAACATGCAAACGGCGGTGGTCGGCGCGCCCGGCTTGATGTATCAGCCCATTCTCTGGAGCATCACCAACGGGGTGGTCCGACAGCGTACTTCCGGGCGAAATGTTTTTTTGATGTCCGTTCCACAATTCGAAGATTTTGAAATGACACTCCGCGTAAAACCCGGATCGGCAAGCATGGCCGGCCTGGTGGTGCGCGCCGAGAACCCAAACGAGCCAGACCGCACTGGCCTCTACTGGCTGATCGCCCGTGGAACGGGCGACACCAATCGTCTTGGCGCAAATAATTTATGGGGCCTGGTCCGCCAGGGGCAACCAGGTCCAACCCTGATGCAAAAATCCTGGAACGATTTGCGCGCGGTCGTCACCGGTCAGACCGCTGCGCTCTATCTTAACAACGTATTATGCAAGCAAGTCGAACTGCCTCCCGACAAGGGGCGGCGCGGCTCAATCGGACTGGCCACTTACGGCGGCAATGCGGAATTTGACGACGTCCGCGTCCTTGACCTACGCACTCGGAAAACTGTTTTCGAAGACAGTTTTGAAGGCGCGGCAACATTGGACCCCGCCCACTGGTGCGATCGCAGCGACCTGGTCGGCGCCATGCACGGCGGATATTTCCGCGTCAAGGCGCTGAACGGCGCCCAGCACATTCCGTTTAGATTTGAACTCAATTTCCACCGGGACCCTTGGCGTAATGGCGATGTGTTGAAGACCGCGGCTGACGGCTATACCCCTTGGGTGTGGCTCCCCGGAATCCGCGACTTGAATCCCATGACCATCAATATCACACAGGCATCCGGCGTGCCGGCCCAAATTGAGCTAACCAAGGATCTTTCCGACAGTCCGCCGCTGCGCGCACTGCCTTTGCAATCCGCCGGGGGCGGCACCGGTGCCGTGCCAAGCCGGATTTGCTTGGAAGTCAGCAGCGCCGCTTTCAACAGCGCAGCCGCCATCCGCACCGACGCCGAAATATCGCAGGCCACCCTGGACGCCGTCAAGGCCATGACATTCAAGGGCCGTGTCCCGGAAAAATTCCCGGCCGGATACGCCATGGGCCATTACAACGACTATGCCGCCGGGCGCCACCTGGGATTCAATGCCATGGGCGCCGCCAGCAAAAAAATCAGGGACGAGCTCGGGTTCCGCTATGTTTTCACCGCGCATCACTTGCTGACCGCCAGCGGCCAGGGCAGCGGCTACCGCAAGGCCGCCAACTCAAATGCCATGACCAAAATGGCCGCTTTGCTAAGTGGCCGTGGTTTGAGCGAATCAATTTATCGCATTTCCGTATTTGACGAACCGGGTATGAACGTGAGCGCGATGGTAAGCGCCTCCCGCAAAACTGATTTTATGGCGAAAGATACCAATGCTTGGTTGCAGATAATGGCCACGGCCGGGCTCAAGCCGGAAGATTTCATCGACCGCACCAACCCGCCGC
>CAYYBV010000346.1:0-2023 GCA_964469675.1 uncultured Verrucomicrobiota bacterium | reverse complement strand
TTTTTTAAAATTCATCGAGGCAATTGAAACCGGAAATACCGCGCCGGCCATCTCCGGGCTGGGCTATCGGGACAGGAACGGGCGGCTTGTTTCTTTCCCGCCTAACCAGGAATTAGTGGATTTGACTACCTTGCCGCTCCCAGCCTGGGATCTGATTAATTTTAACCAGTATATTGACCAGCGCATGGCCGCCATCAGCTACGGCAAATATGCAGTGCTCTTCACCTCCCGCGGGTGCCCTTATCAGTGTACTTATTGCCACAACATTTTTACCAAGCGCTTCCGGGCAATGCCCGCCGGGCGCGTTGTTGATGATATTGAGTACCTGTACAACACTTACGGCATCCGTGAGTTTGAATTTTTTGACGACAACTTCAACCTGAACTACGAGCGCGCCACCGCAATTTGCGATGACATCATTCGCCGCAACCTGAAAATCCGTCTATCATTCCCCAACGGGGTGCGCGGCGATTTACTTGACGAAGCCCTGATAAAAAAATTACGCCAGGCCGGAACTGTTTACCTGGTGTTCGCGATCGAATCCGGATCCCCCCGCATCCAGAAGGCAATCCAAAAATTCAACAAGCTCGACAAACTCAAAACCAACATCCGGATTGCCGCGCGCGAAGGTATTTTTACATGGGGATTTTTTATGATGGGATTCATTAAAGAAACCCGTCGCGAACTGTGGCAAACGGCCCTGTTCGCGATAACCTCAAAATTGCACGGCGGTTTTTTCTTCGTGGTCGTGCCCCAGGCGGGCACCGAATTGGCGCAACAGGCAGGCCTGAACGTTGCCAACTATGCGACCATTAAGGCTACCGACTATTTTGCCTCCAAAAACACACTGGCATGTGTAAGCCACTTCGAGCTCTGGCTGTGGCAATTGCTGACCTGCTTTGTGTTCTATGCCAACCCGGGACGGATATACCGGATCACACGTGATTTCCCCTACCCATATTCTGTGTTTTTTACCAAGGTGTTACGCAGCATCAGATTTTTAGCACTGACATTCGGACGCAATTTTATCTACGCGCTATTGCCGTACAAAAAGAAAGCACAAAGCTGATGACATCAAGCCCGCCGCTGTCCGGCACAACATTTAAACTTAATTTTGAGCCATTCCCGCCACCGGACGGATCACTTGCCTGCGCGCACATACCATGGGACAGCGAATTATTCGGCTTCCCCTTCTATGAGTTGAACTGTGCCGATATTGACCCGGACATGCTGCGCCGCAACCTGAGCGCCGGACTGGATGCGCTACCGGGGCACAGCGCCTGCCTGGTACTCGCCCGCCTTCCGCCGCGGCAAGCCCGGATCGCCGCCATCTTGGCGCGGCATGGGTTCTATCCCGTGGAAACCATGCTGGATTTCGACCTGGTTTTGGCGCGTTTCAACATGATTTTGAAACACGACCTCAAGCGCTACAATTTCCGCCGCGCAACACCTGATGATTTGCCGGCGGTCGCGCACATCGCCGGCAGCGCCTTCACCGCCGACCGCTTTCACATGGACCCGAATATTCCCCCGGACAAGGCGGGCCAGCGTTATGCCCGCTGGGTGGCAAACAGCTTCCACGCCGGCGACCAGGTTTTCGTGCTGGAGGAAACCAACCCGTCACGCATCGCAGGTTTCATCCAATGCCGCGACCGCGCCAGCGGAGTGGTGGATGTTTGTTTGGGCGCCGTGCGCCGGGACCTGCAAAAAAGTGGAGCGGGCGTGCAGATGTATCAGCAGCTTTTTTGCGACTATCGTGCGCGCGGCTACCGGAAAGCGATCACGCATGTATCGACCAACAATCTGGGCGGCGTCAAGCTGACCTTGGGGTACGGCTTTACAATCAGCAATGCCACGCTCTGCATGCATTGGTTCCGCCCCGCCAGGGGATGACGACGATTTCAGGCTAAACACCTTTGTGCACCATTGCAGCCATGATCGGCCGCAAAGCAGCCATAAAGGTTGACACGGATGCACATAACAGTATACTGCCAGACATTGATGGTGGTGCTTGCGCCAAGGT
>CAYYBV010000345.1:0-2033 GCA_964469675.1 uncultured Verrucomicrobiota bacterium | reverse complement strand
CCACGATTTGCCGGAACCCGCCACCCACAAATGGGGAATAAATCTGAACCTGTGCCAGCACGCGCTCGTCCAGGTAGTGACTCAATATGACGTCGTCGGCTCGGAATATATAAACGCCAACAACGTCCTTGAAATGGTTCGAGCGCACGGCGCGGCAGAACATTTCCGAAAGTTTTTGCGGACACCCCGCGTAACACCCGAATGTGATAAAGGTGGTTTCTGCGGGGATGATGCTGATCGCATCTTCGGGTTTCAACAGCTTCTGGCGGTATTGCTTTTCAATGCTGTGGTAATAGCTGCCGGTGCTGTTCATTGGCGCGCGCTCCGATTTTTCGCTTCCGGTGCTGTCCGTTTCAATAGCGCTGTGGCGCGTCTGACGATTGCTTTGTCAATCATTTCGCCGGATGCAGTTTGATACGCGTTTTGGTTATGCGCCTCATAGTCTTTAATAATCATGCTGGCCCAGGCCGTTTCTTCACTGGTGGGCGCAAATGCGCTGTTGATCGGCTTGACTTGGGCCGGATGAATCGCCATTTTAGCCTCAAAGCCCAGCGCGATGTCTTTCTGGATTTCGGCTTCCAACGCTTCAATGTTTTTGATCTCCAGACAAGGGCCGTCAATGGCCAGTATGCCTGCTTTGTGCGCGGCTTTGGCGACGATTTGCCGGGCATACACCAGCCCCGCCCAGTTGCTTGCTTTAACCCCCATTTCCGAGCTTAAATCGCCCGGGCCGAATCCGACGCCCTGGACCCGCGGGTGTTGTGTTGCCGCCTCAATATGATCCAGCCCAGTTAACGATTCGATCAAAATAATTATCGGGACGGAGCGGTAATCTTGCCCCAGCCAGGCGGCAATGATCTCGATGTCGCGCGCCCCTTCGGTTTTGGCGAGCATGATAAATCCCGGATTGATTTTGGCGCCAAGCAATGCCTGTACATCGCCGTGAATCGCATTGGTGTCCAAGGAGTTTAGCCTTATACCGACGCGAGCCTTGTATTCATCTGGATTGGACTGGAAAAAGCCGATAACTTTTTGCCGGGCATCTTCTTTCTGGTCAATGCTTACGCCGTCTTCCCAGTCAAGCACTAACGCGTCAGTTCCAGCCGTCAGTCCTTTTGCAAATCGGTCGCTCCGATTGCCTGGCGTGAACAGCAAGCTTTTAAAGTGAAGCATATTCATCTCCATTTGATCCATCGCGCGTTTAAGGTGTTAGCTGCCATTTGTTGCGGCGCACACCGCTTGTCCACTGCCGGGGCATATTTTTTTTGTACCGGAAACTTTTGCGCCTATGGTAAATTACCCTGCCTTTTATGTCAATTGTCTACTGTGGGCAAATTGGGCGCGGTGCGGATAATGATTTCCTCCGTTTCGTCCAGGTTGCATGTGATTTTACTTGCCTCGAAATATTTTTATCACATAATATATTTCCTTTAGCAGAAATATCGTTGCGAATAATCAGAAAATAGGGGGTAGTGGTATGAATTTGATTGGTAAGATTGTAAGCTGCGGATTGGTTGTGATGGCAACCAGCTATGGCCTTTTGGCGGCGGAATTGCAAAAGGCAACGCCCACTGCGGCACCAGGTGCTCCGGCTATGTTTACCCCGGTTGTCGGCGGAACAAACGCCATGGGGCGATCTTCTCCGTTTTCGGCCGAAATCAGCGCGGATTTTATCAAAAAAGTTATGGAAACAAGCGCCAAAATTGAATCCGCTAAAAATAAAATTTCCGCGCGTCAGGCGCAACTTTACGAGAGCGACCCGGAAATCAAATCCACCCGCGCGCAGATGGTCAAGTTACAAAAAGAAATTAACCACATTTTAGATGCGGATCATGAGTTGGCCGAATTAAAAATAAGCCGTGATCTGCTCTGGTCAACAATGCCCGCCATGCCGCAAGGTAAAAATCCGGCTTCAATGCCCCGCCGCCCGATGGCCCAGTCAGCGCCGGTAATCCGGTAAAACAGCAACGAAGCTTGGGGTTAATTCCTGGCGCGCGAAGTGGCGCCAGGCGATATTTCTCGCACAATGGCGC
>CAYYBV010000344.1:0-2037 GCA_964469675.1 uncultured Verrucomicrobiota bacterium | reverse complement strand
TGAGCAGTTCCAGGTGACAGCAAGTCTGCCGCAGGCGCAGGAGGGTCGTGAGAATCTCCATGCGCGAGCGCTGGAAGCCGTTACGCTTCACCAGATCGCTGATTTTACGCTGTGAGGCCTGCAGCAGATTCTTGTAAACAAGCTGCTGGTCACGGGTCATCACGCAGGTCGCCAGCTTTTCAATTTTGGGTGGCAGCTCCTTGGCAACATCCTGTTTTAACCTCCGCAGCATGAAAGGCTGGAGCTTGCGACGCAATTTAATTTGCGCCGCTTCTGCGGCCTCGCCGCCCTGCGCAATGGGCGCCTCGTAACCCAGACGAAAACGCGCATAGGCTCCGAGATAACCCGGCATCAGAAACTCCATGATTGACCACAAGTCGGCCACGCTGTTTTCGATCGGCGTGCCGGTCAAAACTATGCGGTGGATGGCTTTTAGGCGCTTGGTGGCCTGGGCATTCTGGGTAGAACGGTTTTTAATATGCTGGGCCTCGTCGAGTACCACAACTGCAAATTCCAAAGCGGACAGCAAATCAATATCCCGGCGCAGCAACGCATAGGAGGTCACGACAATATCGGTCGCACCCAGGCCGCTCCATTTTGCGTGCCGTTCGCCACCGCTCATCACCAAGACATTTAGGCGCGGTGTCCAGCGCGCTGATTCTTCCGCCCAGTTGTCCACTAGGCTCGAAGGACAGACAATCAACGCCGGCTTACCCGACGCTAAATTATGTCGGCGCGCCAGGCTCAGCCACGCCAGGGCTTGCAGGGTCTTACCCAGCCCCATGTCATCGGCCAGGATGCCGCCGAACTGGTTTTGCTCCAAAAACCGCAACCAGGCGACACCTTCCTTCTGGTACGGACGCATGACAGCTTCCAAGTCCGGCGGCAACACCGCGCTCTCCAGGATCAGGCGCCCGCTCTGTTGCCCACGAATTTTTTCCAGCCATTCCGATCGCGCCTCGACATCAATCCCTTCCAGGGCGTCCAGCGATGATTTAATGTAAGCGGCATAAACGCCATCGAGGCGGAATGTGCCGGCGCGCGCGCCCTCGCCGCTGGCACAGTCGGCAAAAATATCGCGGGCCGACTCAATCGCGCCGGAATCGAGCAGGATGGTCCGGCCGCCATTTTGGATAAAAGAGTCTCCCTTGAGCAAGGCCCTTTGGATATCGGCCTCCGATAAACTTTGGCCCCGGCCATCTTCGAAGGCGAAGCCGATATCAAACCAGCCGGCGCCGGCATCATCCTGAACGTGCACGACAGGCATGGCAGACTCGAGCGAATCCATGAATGGCTGGACGGCGCCGGTAAACTCCACTTTCCAGCCAAGCCGGCGCAAAGCATGAACGCCGCTACCCAGAACATTAAGCACCTCGCGCTCACCGACAACGGGCGAGAGGGCATCGCCGCGCTCACCGTTAAAGCCCAAAGCTTTTATCCGCGCCAAAGCCTGTTGTTCACATACCGGGTTACGCGTCAAGTAACGAAACAAATCTTCCGGGTCAATAATGGCCAATGGATCTAGCGGATCGGGTTTGCCGGCCACCACGGAAATCGTGCCGTAATCTGCATACAAAGTAGCCGCCAATGAAGCCGGACTGCCGCGTATTTCCATACGGAACCGTGGTTCAGCCGGGTCCAAGCTGAACATGTCGGACGACAATTCGGTCGCCACCGGCATATGTTGAACGAGCAACGGCAATTCGGTATTCATGAACCGTGGCACCGCCGGCCGCGGAATGGTCACCGCTCGGGTATAGAGCGAATGGAAAGGGAGCGGGAGCAGTTTCGCCAACGGCCAGAATTGACCGGCGCCGAAAACCCATCCGGTTTTGCCGGAAATAACATAAAAGGGCTCCTCCGCCACATTGCTGACCGGCAGTTCATTATGCACCGCCAAAGTCAGCTCGCCCGAGCGGCTATCCATGTCAAGCTTAAGGATGGAAACCAAAGCAACGGTGTTGACCGGCACAAGGTCCTGCCGGCCTTCAACCGCCAGGGGCTTGCCGGCATGAATCTGCAAAAGATTGGTGAAAT
>CAYYBV010000343.1:0-2044 GCA_964469675.1 uncultured Verrucomicrobiota bacterium | reverse complement strand
ATATTATACAACGCGCGCTCAATTGTGCCGAATGGGCAAAATCAGACGCGAGGATAACTCCGATCAGCACCATGCTGGTGCCCATGGTCACGCACTTGGTGGAGGCCTGCAGGCGGTTATACATGTCCGGCAACCGGATCATCCCAATACAACCCAGCACATTAAAAGCCAGTCCAATTACCACGAAAATCATCCCTACGACGCTATTCATCGAATCCTCGCCCCTCCAAATGTTTGGCCAGCGCAATCGTACCAATGAAACTGAGGATTGCCCAGGCAATGCCGATGTCCAAATAGAACACCTCGCCGGTCTTCAAGGACAGCAAGGCCGTAAAACAGACCACCACAACACCAAGAATATCGATGGCCATGGCGCGGTCCGGAGCAGTCGGGCCACGCCCCACCCGATACAGGCACATGCCACAGCAGGCCAGCAGGACCAGGTATGCCAGAATAAAAAACATATTAATCCTCTCCCGCAAAAGCAGGCAGTCTACTCCAAAACCCGCCTGATGAGCCATTCGAAACGTCTGACAATATACGCGCTGGCTCCCTCCACATCGGTAGCCTTCACATTGATCCAATGGACATAAAGGTCCCCATTTTCTTCCGCATGCACCGTCAGCGTCCCGGGCGTCAAGGCAATGGCATTGGCAAGCATGGCAATGCCCACGCGCGTTTTCAGCGTAGTTTTAACTTTGACAATGCCGGGGCGGATGGGCAGGGCGGGATGCATAATCCGGTAGGCCACATCAAAGTTGGCTTTGACAACATAAAAAACAAACACTCCGGCATAGACCACAAACCAGAAGAGACGCACGGGGTTAATCCAGGTCTTAACGGCCGGAGGGATATTTGCCCGCATGATCAGCACCACCAGCAGCGCCGCAAAGAATCCCGGAACAAGGCCCTGGAGTACAAAGCGCCCCCCTTCAAAAGGCCAAACCAGCACGATCCAGAGCAGAAGCAAGAGGCCAAAAAAAGCGATATGTTTCATTGCAATATTCCCAACGAACTTCCGGCATCAATTCCAGCCCAGCCATGCAACGCATCCACCGCTGGCGCGATCAAATACGGCGTGCGCAATCCGGCCAACACCAGCAAGGCCAGGACAACACAGAGCGCGGCCAGCAGGAGCATGGCCGTCCGCATCATCAGCGGCACCTCGGCAACAGGCAGCGCGCCCGGCTTATGCTCCGCATAAAAAGCGCGCTGCTGTATTTTCAAAACGGCCACAAGCGTGACGAGGCTCATCACGACCGCCGCCAGCGCCAGCCAGGTATGCCCGCTTTCAATGCAGGCCAGCACGATGACAAGCTTGCTCCAAAAACCATTGAGCGGTGGGATCCCGGAAATCGCCATCGACCCCACCAGCGACATATTGGCCGTAAACGGCATGCTGTGCCGCAGGCCGCCGAGATGCCTGAGATCACGACTGCCGGCGGCATATTCCACCGCACCGGCATTGAGGAACAGGAGCGACTTAAAGGCGGAGTGATTCACGAGATGGAAAAGCGCGCCAGCCAGTCCCAGTGGTGTTCCCAGGCCCAAGCCAACGACAATATATCCGATTTGACTGATACTGGAATAGGCCAGCAGGCGTTTCATATCCCATTGGCCGATTGATAAAAGGCCGCCGACAATCATGGACACCGTCCCCAGCAGAAGCAGAATTACCGGCAAAACCGGAACCAGTTGCAGCGTAAACACATTGAATACCAGCCGGCACAGCACATAAATCCCGGCAGTTTTAATAACCACCCCCGAGAGCATGGCCGAAACCGGCGCGGGGGCCGCCGGGTGGGCATCGGGCAGCCAGGCATGAAATGGAACCAGCGCCGCCTTCAAACCGAAACCGCACAGGAAAAGCCCGAGCGCGAAGGTGAGCGGCAGATCCATGCGGCCCGCCGCCAGCTTAACCGCCATTGCGACCATGTCCAAGGTGCCCAGCCTGGCGTAAAGCAGAACGATGCCGATGAGCACAAAAGCCGAGGCCACGGTACCGAGCACGGCATATTTGAAGGCCGCCTCGAGTTCATCGTGT
>CAYYBV010000342.1:1149-2056 GCA_964469675.1 uncultured Verrucomicrobiota bacterium | reverse complement strand
CCGGCTTACCCGTTGACAATACCGCATGTAGCTGTATAGTATATGTGGTATTAAAAAAGGAGTGTTGTGCTCCCCCTAAGCAGTGGAGGTGCAGCCATGCATTGAAGACCGTGCAATGGACATCACGCAGCACCCCTCCCAAAGCGAAACCTGAAGTCGGAATCCCTGTCAGTTGAAGGAGATGAAAACATGTTCAGATCAAAAACACCAGTCCTAGATTGGCTCGTCGCTGCAACCGTCGCCAGCCTCACCAGCTGGCAAGCCACGGCACAGGCAAGCGTGGTCACGCTGTTGACCAATGACGGCGGTGGAGAAACGAGCTTCAATGCTGCTGGCCATTGGAGCAATTCGGCCGCTCCAAGCGCGGGCAATGATTATGTCGTTTCAAACAACTACATCCTACGAACGCCCGCCGCTTATGCTTCCTACATCTTTGCTGGTGACTCCTTGACGCTTAGCAATGGCGGACAAATGAGATACAAAAGTGGCCCGGCGCAAACCGTAACGATCGGCAGTTTTATTTTGGACAATGGAATGGTTATGGATGGAACCGACAGCGGTGTGTGGGAGCTGGCGGGAAATATCACGCTGAATGCCGGCGGCGGTTATTTCCAACCGACCAGCGACGGTGGCACTCCAGACCGCGTCATCAATGTTTCTGCTGCCATCTCCGGCACCGGGTTGCTGACGGTCAACGGTGCGTATTCAAGCGGCAGTCACCTTAGGTTGAGCAGCAAAAATACCTATTCCGGCGGGACCGCCGTTATGTCCGGCACAACCCTCTATGCCGCCGTGAACGAGGCGCTTGGCACGGGCAATGTCACCGTCGGCGGAACGCTGTCCTTGAACGGCTTGACCAACAACATTGCCGACACCGCCAGTATGATCGTCTTGAGCGGAGGAAGTG
>CAYYBV010000342.1:783-1139 GCA_964469675.1 uncultured Verrucomicrobiota bacterium | reverse complement strand
TCAGCTTAATAATACAACCCCTGACGTCATCAGCGGCTTAATCGCCAACGGCACCTCCTATACGGCCGCCGGCACTTACGGTGCCATTGGTTCCGGCGCCATGACGGAGCTTTCCTGTTTTTCAGGATCTGGCCTGTTGTACGTTCCCGAACCCTCAATGGTCGTGATGATGGTTTCTGGCCTCTTGGCCTGCGCAACTCGGAAACGGCGGAAATAACGGTTCCATAACCCGCATTGGAATCGGCCTTCACGGGGCAACGGACGTTCACGACTTCTGGGATTGAGGTGAATGTCCGTTGGCCTTTTTTATGCCGATGGGATGTGCGTCACATCAGAGAACTGAGATAACAGTTTGG
>CAYYBV010000342.1:0-773 GCA_964469675.1 uncultured Verrucomicrobiota bacterium | reverse complement strand
TGGAAAATAATCATGTCATCCGTTAACCCAAGTTCTTCTGTTCACGATTCTTATCCATACCAAAATTCGTTGCTTTCTGCTGAAGCAAGGGTTGACGACTTGGTCAGCCGCATGACGTTGGAAGAAAAAATCTTCCAGCTTCAAAGCCAAATGACGTTCATGAACCAATACCAAGACCGCGACTTCCGGGTGGGAAACGTGCGGAATATCGCGCATTTCATGCACAAAGAGGCCACGGAATTGGTTTCTGCCAGTGCCTGCGCCGACGCCATCAATGCCGACACCCGGAAATCAATTGAAGCCAGCCGCTGGAGGATTCCCGCACTTCAGCACGGGGAAGCGCTACATGGCGCCCAGTGGGGCCATGCCACCTGTTTCCCACAAAGCGTCGGCATGGCCGCGGCGTTCGACGATGAGTTTTATTTCCAAGTCGGACAAGCGGTTGCCAAAGAATTGCGGGCAGTTGGCGTTCGTCAGGCGTTGGCGCCCGTGGTTAATCTTTCACGCGACCCGCGCTGGGGCCGCACCGAGGAATGCTACGGTGAGGATAGTTGCCTCGTTTCGAGAATGGGCGTCGCTTACACCAAAGCCCTTGAGCAGGGCGGCGTAATTGCCACCCCCAAACATTTCGCGGATAATTACAGTGATGCTGGCCACGACTCATATGCATCGAACAACTCATGGCGCGTCCTGCGCGAAAGCTACCTTGAACCATTCCGCGCCTGTTTTGTGGAAGGCGGCGCGCGTTCGGTTATGGCAGCCTATAACTCGGT
>CAYYBV010000341.1:0-2062 GCA_964469675.1 uncultured Verrucomicrobiota bacterium | reverse complement strand
CGGGAATATCGGTGCGGCGATTGAATTGCTGGAGCAAGACCGAAAGGCCGGCGTGCCGCGTTTTCCACTCGCCGTCGTAAATGACCTGGGCCACAAAAACCTTGCCGGCCTTGGTGGAGTCAGGGTCGGTGAAGTTCATGGCATGGACTAAGTTTTTGGACCAGGCGCGCAGGCTGGTGGCGTAGGACAAAATGTTGATCCCCAGTTTCTGCGCATCTTCCACGGAGTAACCCTGGAGGGTGTCGTCATCGAGCGCATCCCAGCCGATGGCCATGCACCAGCGCGAGAGGATGGCCACAGTGCGGCAATCAATCGTGACGCCGTAAAACAGCGGCTCGTTCGCGGTATAGCCGGTGGCGCGCACACCCTGGCGGTAGTTGACCTGCGCGATGTCGTAATAGGAATGAAAGAGCGGGTGGTCGGCCGCCAGGCGCTGGAGTTTGACTTCCGGGAAAATCGCGTCCAATTCCGCCTTGGCGGAATCGAAGAAAGGCTTGGATCCCATGCCGGTGTTGAAAATGATCGTGCCGCCGGCAAGCATGTATTCGCGCAGACGCTGGCGTTCCTCCGGCGTGAAGCTGAAATGAAAATGCCCGCTGCGGTAAATGATTGGGTTCTTATCCGGATCCGTGCTGATCTCCGCGACGGATTTATACTCGCAGGCAAAGTCAGACTTGATTTTACCTTTCATGTCCTTGAGCAGGTTGCTCAAGTCGTTGGGGCGCGAAGCCCAGTCGATCAGGCCGTATTCGGATTTAAGTTTCGTGAACATGACCGGCGGGGTCGGCGGTTTCTTTTTTTCAGACCGCGACGGCACGGCCTTGGGGGGGCCTTCGCCGTCCTCGTAGCTTTCGCCGGAGGACATGTTGGCCGGCGGCGGCGGGGGTGCCTTGGCTTTGATGGGCGGCACGAAACCTTGCTCGCCGGTGCCGTCGCCTTCAAAGATTGTTTGCGCCGATAGCGTTATGACGCCCGCCCATAGGCCGACTGCCAAGGAGGCCGACATTAAAATACGGGCGCAACTTCGCATGGCAGATCACTCCGGTTTTTTACGATATTCTGGTTTCCAGCTGCGTGATAGTATTGCTTGCCGGTTGCTTAAAGACAAGCTTGTTTTGCGCCGGGCTTGATGCGCCCCGGCAGTGCTTATGGCAGGCGCACAAGCATCAGCGCGATCACAACAAGAATCAGGCCGGCAACGCCTAACCAGGGCCACAGTTTTTTTGCCGGCTTGACCCTGCCGCCAAATTCCCGTTCAAGATATGCGTTGTAATCAAATTCCGTGTCCGGTAAATCCAGGCCGTCATTTGCACAGCCATCCGCATCCCAGCCGGCGGCATCATCGGCCCCACAGTCGGGACAAACGCGCGCTGTGGGCGGCACGGCCGCGCCGCATATGGGACATATATCAGGCGTTGCCATAAAGCCAATCAATGCTTGCCGGTCATTTCGGGCAAAACGGGCTTGTCTGGTTTTAACGGGCGCTGTGGTCTACCTCGTTAATCAGTTCCTTGGTTAGTTTAGGCGTGGCGCGATCCTTGTGCTTGAGGATCGCCGGGTCAACCTCGACCAGGTTCGCGGCCGCGCTGCCGATGGTTTTGATGCGGCCGCTGGCCGCCACGCAATCGTTGGTGGTCAGGTTGCCGGCCAGTTCCAGCGATAGCCGTTTGGTGAGCACGAGGGCGATTTGCATATCAGAGCTCGGTTCGGTCGTTATGACCGTCACGGCGCCCGTGTCCGGCTGGTCTTTTTTTACGGCGGTGACCCGCAGATAGCGGAAGGTGTGCAGTCGTCCCGAGACCTGTTGGCGCAGGGCCGATTTCTCCGCGGCATTGCTGGTGGACCAGGCTAAAGCCGTCTCGTTGCCGTTACGCACCGGCTCGGTGATGCCGTCCGGTGCTAATCCTAAAAACAGCCCTGAAATTAACAATGCGCATATGGCGTTTTTGTCTGGCATGCGAGCGCCTCCCGTAATGAAAGAGTTGTTGACCTGCGCGATGAACAAAATAAGATATACCAAGTTTACAGCAGATCAACAATAGCGAATCAAAATACCGGCGTC
>CAYYBV010000340.1:0-2071 GCA_964469675.1 uncultured Verrucomicrobiota bacterium | reverse complement strand
CGCCAGGCGACATCATAGGCATAATTCACGGAACTGCCGTCAAAGCGATTGATTGTCTGCGGTAAATCAAAGATAGCATATGTCACTGACATCGTCTGGCCAAGGATATTGGTCACCGTTGTCGGACGGCCATTCACGTCCAGGGCGTAACCCTCCACAACCCGGCCAAGTTCATCGGTAACCTTCAAATCAGTGCCCTGCTCATCGTAATCGAATCGAACACTGGCGAGGGTTTCAAGCCCGCCATGATGTGTGCGCGCCACGCTCTTGACCTTGCCAATCGGCCAGTATTCAATCTCCGTCGCCTGATTGTTGCGTATAACGGATTTTTTCAACCGGCGCATGGCGTCATATGTGTAGAAATCGTAAGACCCATCCGCATAGGTTGCCTTCGTGATCTTTCCAAACCCATCCCGCTCGTATTGTGCCAACGTGTTGGTGACATTGCCCGGAGCAAGCCGGTTCACCTTTTGCACCAGGCCGGCGGCATCGTATTCAAAGCCGTAGCCGGGGCCGACCGGCGGCGTGATCAAGGTCACGTTGCCGTCAGCATTATATTCCAAATGCGTTTCCGCCCCGCGCGCGTCGCGCGCCACCTCCGGCAAACCCTCGTCATTCCATCCGGACATGCCGGTTTCTTCCGTCTGTCCGCCACCAACCAGGCGCGCCGCGCAAACAACCCCGTTGGTATATTCGTAATTCAGGGTCAACCCGTCCGCATTGACAACGGATACGGGCATTCTATCCTCCTCGCTCCATGCGGCCGCAAACATCTGCCGGGCGTTTGTCCCCCGGCAGATCGCGCTCGACAGAATGCGGTGATGATCGTCATATACGCTCGTTATCCTGGACTCGTTCGTCCCCTCAAAATATTTCTCCTCTATTATATTCCGCCATTTGTCATACGCATACGTCACCCCCTGCCGCCATTGCGGCGCACCCTCGTTCCACGGCCCGATTATCCCCGCCAGCCGCCCCTGGCTGTCAAAGCGATAATCCTCGGTCCATGACGTCCCGTGCCCGTAAAACGTCATCGCCGGCGTCACGGCATAGCTGACCGTCTGCCGGTACCAGTTCGTCCCAACCAGCAGTGATATCGACCGGCCCTGCTCATCGTAACCATACCGGGAAACAGTCCCCTCGGCGTTGACCCTTTCCGCCAGCCGTTGGCGGCTGTCATAATGGTAATAATGCGTCCGGCTCTTCCCGTTGCCATACCATTCAACCGACGCCAGGCAATCGTTGCTGTAGCCGAACCGCATCCCCCGCCCGTCATCGGTCTTGATTTCAGATACATGGCCGGAGGCCCAGTCAAACTCCAGCCACCGCCCGTTGCTGTGAGTGTAGGTCTCAACGTTGCCGTTCTGCGCCCGTGTAATCGTATTGCCCCACGCATCCCCCATGGAGGCCACCCGCCCGTCATCGCCGAATGTCATCCATTTCTTGCCGGGCAATAACAGCTTGTATTCGCTGTTCGTGTGCACCAGCTCCCAATCCTCCGGCATTTCATTATAATGCCCTCCGTTCCAGGCCCAGTCGGACACATTCGTGGCAGGACTATTCGTCCACCCGCCCTGCACCCGGTAGAGCCTTGCGCCATCCGAAAGTAGATAATACTTCTTGATTGACATGATCTTTGGTTCCACTGCCGGCAAAGGTTCGTCGGCGGTTGCCAAGGCGGGACCTAAAAATGAATTGGCCGTGCAAAGCAGCCAATTCAATAGTTTTTCGTTCAAGGAAGGCGCCAAGCCCAGGGTGGGAAAGAAAAATACCCCTGGAGCTGCCTCGCTGAGCGTTCCGTCAGCTTCATTCTTCTCCAGGGCCGCGCAGAACTCGTAACTCTGGTTTTGGGAAGGTATGTTATAGTATGATTTGTATACCAGGCTTAACTGCCAGTTCAAAGTTAAGTCCCATCCCTTCCCAATCATCCATGACTTTTTATTCCCGCTGTTGTAATTCAAGTCAAAGGATAGCGGCGCGCCGGGCGCGGCCAACCGCAATCCTTCTTCATGCACCATATTATTGCCGGTCGACATGTCCACCGGCTCGCCGGCCGGCACGGGCGGCCCAG
>CAYYBV010000339.1:0-2096 GCA_964469675.1 uncultured Verrucomicrobiota bacterium | reverse complement strand
GTGCATCCCCAACAAAGCGCAGCGCGACAACATCAGTGTTTTGAATATATGTCAATCCTGGGCACAGAACACACCAAAGAGGCGCCGCGCCTGCGGCTGACCCCGGCACTGACCGCACGGGCCAATTTTTTGTTGAACTCAAACGCCAAACAGTGGATTGCCGTAATGCCCGGCGCCGCATACGGCCCGGCCAAACGCTGGCCGGCCGAACGTTTCGCCGCGGCCGCTAAACTGTTGAAAGATCAGCTGCAATGTAATATAGTGGCTATCGGTTCGGCGGAGGAACGCGGATTGTGCGCGATTGTCGCACGCGCCGCGGGACCGGACGCTTTAAACTTGGCGGGCGAAACTACGCTTCCGGATCTGGCCGCCGTACTGGAACAATGCCGGCTGGCTCTGACCAACGACAGCGGTGGGATGCATTTGGCCACGGCAATGGGTGTTCCCGTAACCGCCGTGTTTGGCATTACTGATCCGGCACGGACTGGTCCGCTGGGCTCGGCCGTAAGGATCATGCAGGCCAGCACATTCAGGAACCGTGATATCCGGCGGGATTCGCCTGAAGCGCGCGACAGCCTTTTGCGCATCACCCCGGAACAGGTAGCCGAGGCGGCCATGGAAATGCTGAAGAAATGACCGATGGCGGACGACAGATAACGGATTTATATTGGGCAGAGCTTGGAAGCAAGCTTTCAACCTGTCTGCCGAAGCTTTTTAGCAAAGATGAATGCTGCCGTGTGTCGAATTAGGGCGAATCCGCGAAGCGGATTCTAACAGGCCAGACAAGCTTGGTCCGAATGTGGGTGCGCCGGACACAGTGCTATGCGTTTGTATGCACAAGCGCGGGAAGTCCGCAGCCGATCCAAGTTTACCCGCCTGTGGCGGCGCCGAAGGCTACCAGGGATCGCCGCTGCCTTTTCGAACCGAATTCGACACACTGCCGGAGATGCCAGCCATAGTTGAGTTAATGAGGCAGACATACCATGCGTGACAAAATTTCAGCCTGTTTGACAGTCGGCGACGAGGAAAACAACATCCGGCGCTGCCTGGAAAGCCTTAAATGGGTGGATGAAATCGTGGTGGTGGATAGCTTCAGCAAAGACCGCACGGTTGATATCTGCAAAGAATATACCGACCGTGTATACCAGCACGCCTGGCGGGGATACGTGGGGCAAAAAGAACTCATCAAGAGCATGGCGCACAATCCCTGGATCCTGTTCATTGATGCCGATGAAGAAGTGTCACCCCAACTGCGCAATGAAATCATGGAGGAATTTGAAAGCGGGCATAACAGCAATTACGTTGGCTATGAATTCCCGCGCAAGGTATTCTTCCTGGGGCGCTGGATTACCCACGGGGAATGGTGGCCCGACATCAAAATGCGCCTCTACCGCAAGGACAGGGGCGTCTGTACCGGACGCGAGCCGCACGATCACGTCGTCGTGAATGGACCGATTAAACGGCTGAAAGGCTGTTTGAACCATTACACCTATGATGATATTTCCGACCAAATCCTGACGATGAATCGTTTTTCGACAATTGCCTCGGCGGGTTTGTATGAAGAAAAGCGTAAATTTTCAGGAATTGATCTGTTGTTCCGGCCGGCTTTCCGGTTTTTTAAAGGCTTCTTCCTGAAGCGCGGATTCCTGGATGGCTACAGCGGTTTTATCATCGCAATGTTGAGCGCCACCGGTGTGTTATTTAAATACACCAAGTTATGGGAGCGCATCTACGTCAGACCACCGGCGAGCGCCAACAACACAAACGGCGGCCCGACATCGCCCGCCACACCGGTAAAAAACGGCCAAACGCCGGGAGCGTGAAGATTGGACAAGAAAAAGATCATACGCTCGACCGGTGTGGTTGGTTTTTTCATTTTGTTCAGCCGCGTTTTCGGCCTAATCCGCGAAATAGCCATGGCCGCTTTTTTTGGCAGTTCGCTCGCCATGGATGCCTTCGTCGTGGCCTTCCGAATCCCAAACCTTTTCCGAAGCTTGTTCGGCGAAGGGGCGTTATCTTCCGCTTTCGTGCCGGTCTTCACCGAAACTCTGGAAAATCAGGGCCGTGAAAAAGTCTGGCCATTTGCCGCCAATATG
>CAYYBV010000338.1:0-2108 GCA_964469675.1 uncultured Verrucomicrobiota bacterium | reverse complement strand
GGGGGGGCCGGGTACACGAATTGGGACATCACTGGGACGTGTGGCCGTTTGAACGTTCTTTCAAGGAGGAACGGGAGAGGCACATGGGGATCGGAAGGGATGTGGCCGCGGTCGCGCGGCACGGTTACGTGACGGTGTTTGACTCGGTAGCGATCCGCAGGCATCGCCCGTGCTGGGAAAGCCGTTGGGAACTAACCGTGGGATTTTTGACGGCCGCACTGTTGGTGATTGCCCCGGTCAACGCGCAAACCCAAGGTGCGGCCACGCCGGCACCGAGCCCGGCTGCGGCCACGCCGGCCGTGCCCGCCCCCGCGCCCGCCAAGCCCGGAACGGCGGCCAGGAAAGGCATGACGCGCGAGGAGATGATCCGGCTGAACCCGACAATCCATCCCTCGGCGTTCGCCCGCACCTACGACGAGCTGGGGGTGCCGGCCGCCATCAAGAAGGCGCGCCAGGGCGATGGGGAAGAGCTGTTTCGCCTCATCCAGAGCATCGGCAAACGTCCGTTTCTTTTGCCGCCCAAGAAGACCTTGCCGACCTTCCATGCCTACCTGAAAGACCCGAACCCGCTCGTGCAATTTCTCGGGGTGCGGGTGATCGCGGGGTTGAAAGATGAATCCAGCGTCAAGCCATTGCAGGATTACATCATGGATGCGCAGAAGCAAAAGCGTGATCCCAAAATCCTGCCGCGCATGGAAGGCGTCGCCTTGGAAATGGCGCAGTCAATGGCTCTGGCCGCGTTGGGTGAAATTGACACGAAAAGTTCCATAACCCAAAAAATCCTCATCGCGGCCCTGGCCCATGACCAGCCCATGGAATGGGGCGGGGGGATCGCTCATGCCGCCCTGGCCAAGCGTGGTCGTGCAGGACTGCTGACCCTGATGGCGGAGTCGGAGCAACTCGACTGCAAGGCGCATGAAAATAGGCATCAGGTGGATTACATCAGCCATGCGGTCAGCAGCATCAAAGATCCCGCCTTGCTGCCGGATTTGTATGCCATTGGCATGAATCCCAAGTATTTCTTCCGGCTGCGCGGAGATGCCGTGATGAGCATCGGAACCATGGCAATCCAGAATTCCGAAGCGGAACAGATCATCATAGACATTGCCAAAAACAAGGACACCGACATTCGGGGGATGGCGATCGGGCAGCTTGGCCGCATTGGCAGCCCCAATGCCCTGCAAGTGCTGAAAGAATTGCTAAATGACAAAAAACTTGATGACAAAACCAAGGAATCGGTTATGATCGCCTTGTTGAACTGTGACACGGATAATATGCTTAATGGTTACGTCCAACGCATTCTTTCTAGAGAAGTCCCGGACGAAAAGAAAGTTTTCATGTGCCAAATCATTCATGGAATGGACGATGCAAAATTGAAGCGCCATGTCGAAAATTTGAAATATTTATTGAACACCACAGGCGCTGACGGAACACCATTAAATAATGCGAGATTGATTATTTGGTGTAAGTTATACTATATTACAAAAAATGTATGCGATGTTGAGATTGAATATGAAAGCCAAAAAGAGTTAAAAAATCAAATACAAATATCTTCTGTAGTGAGTAATATATATAGTAAATTTTTTTCTAATATAAGGACTCCTTCTTATAATCTTACTTCAGATGAAAAGCGTATTGCCAATATGCCAAACAATAAACAATATGAAGCAATAACAAGTGATGTAATTTTACATGTAAAACAATGGAAAATTTCAAAATAACACTGTCATATATAATAGAAAAATAGGGGGGAAATAGGGACGCGGAAAAATAGGGACGGGTGAATTGTGCCGTTTGACCGCAACATACTTAGTTAAAGGATAAAAAGCAACGCTTTTATCACGTCTCGGTGGGACGGTGTGCGGGCAGCGGGAGGGTGGACGGCAAATCGGTATTAACCTAACGACCTGATTTCATCGGCCAAGGGGGGGGGCGGCACGCAACGGTTCGAGTTCCAAAAGTATCCCGCCTAAAAGCACTGCCTACCACGCCAAAACCGTTCACTCGGCCGCCAGCCGGAGGCGGCGCCAGGCGCAGATGGGCGGTGATGCCGTTGCCGTCTCCCGCGCAAACCGGACAGTGGGCGGGTATTGGTGACGGGCAAGCTG
>CAYYBV010000337.1:0-2115 GCA_964469675.1 uncultured Verrucomicrobiota bacterium | reverse complement strand
GCCAAAATCAGCAGTATAAAGCCCATATTTAACCGACTGAATCAGCTTGTAAACATCATCCTCATGGATGAAAGAAATTGCCCGCTTACCAACGACTTCCTCCGGCGGATAGCCCAACACATATTCCACCGAAGGGCTGGCATAATCGATCTTGCCCTTGAGGTTGACAATCAGGATGATATCCATTGTCTTCTCAATGAGCGATCGGAAGCGTTCTTCGCGGAAACGCAACTCCTCGGTAGCCTGCCGCTTTTCCGTAACGTCGGTCAAAATGCCAATTATGGATGGGTGCGAATTGTGATAGCCAGTGTGCCGGAATGCGACGCTGACAGAGTGGTTCTTGCGCTTCTTGTCAACCATCCTGAATTCAAGCCGCTGGGAGTCGACATCAAATTTCTCCAGAAATCCAATCACCGCCATCTGGTCTTCCGGGTGAATGATGGTGGCAAAGTCCTGCCCGGTCAGCTCTTCCGGGCAATACAGCAGAGTCTGCTCGATGACCGGGCTGACATAAATAAAATGATAGGTTGTATCCAGTTGAAAAACAACGTCGCTGGTGCTTTCAACGAGGTTGCGATAGCGTTCTTCGGATTTTCTGAGCTCATGCTCCAGTTTCCGGGAAACCGTTGTGTTCAGCACAAACACCGCAGCGTATTTGACCTGCTTTTTCTCGTCCAGGATCGGATACATGCATTGATCGAAATTCTGCCCGCCGGCCTGCTCTTCATAACGCACCGGACGACCGGATGAAAAGGAGGCCGCGAGCTTTCGCTTTTGCTGTGCCGCGGCCTCTGCGGGAATCAGATCAAACAGACACAAATCCAGTAATTCAACTACCGGGCGTCCCAGGGCAACCGCCCCGGCTGTGTTGCAGGACAAGATCGTGCCTTTCTGATCGAGGAGGTACATCGCTTCGGGGATGGCGTCAATCAACTGGCGCAGGCTCTCCGCGCTGCCCGCTAAACCGGGCCGGGCCGATTCAGCGTTCATTTTGCTTTGCCAGCTCATCACCGCGCCCTGCACGCGCGCTCCGTCCATCAGCGGCACCGCCGAAAGGATCATATCTCGGGTGATATTATCAACAGTGGTTACTTTCCAGGCTTCCGGGCCTACCGTTGCGCCGGCCATTGCCCTCAAAATTGGCAGATCAGTTTCAGCTTCCACTTGTTTACTGGGCGGGAAGTGAAGATAGTATTGAAAAACCTGATCCCACTTTTTACCCATTACGTTCCCGCCAAGATCCAGGTTTGCAGCCGGGTTGGCGTATTGCACCACGCCCTCCGCATTGACGATGAGCATGGCGTTTTGCAGAGCTTCGCATGCCAGCCACCAATCCTCAGCCCGCGATAAGCCTTGCGGCAGGCTGATCCGGTTTTTCTTATTCTTACCAGTCAATGGATGGGGCAATGCAGCCTGCTTTCGTTGGGTGGTCCTATGTCAGCTGGAAGCTTTTACGACACAACCGGGGAAAACCAATAACCCACGCCCCATTTTGTCAGGATGTAGCGCGGCTCACCAGGATCTTCTTCCAATTTTTCACGCAAGTAGCGGATGTAGATGGAAAGGGAGGGAACGGCATCCAGGTATCCATCTCCCCACACCTCGCGCAGCAGTTCTTCATGGGTCACCACATGCCCGCGATGACGGATCAGACAACTCAACAGGCGAAATTCCGTTGGGGTCACGTGGATGCGTTGGTTGTCACGGTAAACGTGTTGCCGTTGCAAATCCACCCGAAGAGTGCCGTCGTCGTAGGCAACATCGCCGTTTTCATTGTTAGAGCTCCGTTTGACCAATGCCGCGATGCGCACCTCCAGCTCTTTCAGGCTGAAAGGTTTCTTCACATAGTCGTCTGCGCCGGCTTCAAAACCGCGCAACAGATCCTCCTCCGAGGTCATTGCGGTTAGCATCAGCACCGGGACCTCAGAGATCTCACGCAGCCGCAGGCAGGTCTCATAGCCATCCATGACCGGCATCATGATGTCCAGGACAATCACATCCGGGTGCAACCGGTAGGCCAGTTTCAGCCCTTCAGCGCCGGTGAGGGCGGTAATCACCTCGTATCCTTTGGCGTGAAAGCTTTGCCGGATCAACGAATTCAAGGTTGGATCATCG
>CAYYBV010000336.1:0-2122 GCA_964469675.1 uncultured Verrucomicrobiota bacterium | reverse complement strand
AGATCGCCTGGTACTGCTCGAAGAAGGTGGCGCGGTCGATCTGCTTGGCAACGTACAGGCTCCAGACTTCGCCGATGTCGTTATGGAGGGACTGCGGTGTCCAGGAATTCAGGTTCTCGTGCGTCTTTCCGGCCTGCATGTAGGCGAACACATGACGGCCGAGGACGGACAGGCTGTCCAGCACCTCCACGGAGTTGAGCGCGGGGATGTTGCCCATCTTTTCCTGGTGCCACTTCTGGGCGACATCGCTGGTGCACAGCCAGCTCAGGAACGCCTTGGCCTCTTCGATATTGTCGCTCTCCTTGTAAATGGAGGCGCTAATGGTAGCCAACTGCAGACGGTTCTTGGAGGCATCCTTGGAAATCGGCACAATACCCTGCACAACATAGTCCGCCAGCGCGGGATTGACATTCATGATGTTGGGGATCTCCCAGCAGCCTTCATCGTCAATCATTGCGGCTTCCTCGAGGAAGAAGGCGTTGCGGCCGGTCCACTTGTCGGTGGAGATGGCGTCCTCGTTGCCATACTGCAAAACGAGGTCGTAGTAGTTGAGCATGTCGTTCAGGTCCTCGTCGTTCGCGAGATCCATATCAACGCCGCTCTTGAGCTGCGCAAAGTACTCCATCGGGTTTGCCTTGTTGGTGATCCAGGTGGAGCCCAGATGGTTCACCAGGCTCAGGTAGGTCTCGGCATAGTGAAGCTCAAAGGGGCGGATGCCGACGGCGGTCAGGTCCTTGCAGAGCTGCTCCAGCTCGTCGATGGTTTCAGGCGTGCGCTCCCAGCCGGCTTCCTTCAGCAGGCGCATGTTGTACAGGACGCCCCAGCCTTCCACGTAGATCGGGAACACCACGACTTTGCCGTCGGTCGAGCAAATGGCTCTTTGATCGTCGCTCAGTTCCTTGCAGATCTCCATATCGCTCAAATCGGCGACATGCTCGACCCAATCCTTTTGCCTCTCGCCAAAGCTGTTGCCAAAGATGTCAGGCATTTCGCCCGAGGCCAGCCTCGCCTTGAGCAGATCAGTCATGGTAGACGAGGAAGGGAATTCGCTTTCGATTGTGCCGATCTGGGGATTCTCGGCCTTGTAGGCTATGACCAGTTCGTCAAAGTTATCCGTCCACTGGCCGAGCGCCAGCATGATGGAAAGGTTGACGGAGCCGGGCGCCTTCTCATCGGCCATCGCGGTGCAGCAGAGCGACAGGACCAGGGCCAGTGTCAGAGCCAGTGCCAATGCCTTTTTCATTGCTGTTCCTCCTTGTAATATATAAATCCGTTCTATCTCCCGGCGGAATTCTCCGCCGTGAAACCCTTTGCGTCAGCCCTTGACCGCTCCGGCGGAAACGCCCGCCAGCACCTGCTTTTGCGCAATGACGAAGAAAACGAACAGGGGCAGGATGGACAGCGTAAGCGCGGCCAAGGCCACATCCCAGGCAAAGAAAGCCTCGTTAAAAAGCGCCTGCATGGAGATCTGAATGGTCCTTAACGAGTTTTTGGACAGGATCAACTGCGTCATCAGGTAATCCGCCAGAAAGTGCGAAGCGAGCCACATCCGTCGATGTAGGCGGCACTTTCGATTTCCATCGGGATGGCCTTTACGGCACCGACGATAATAAACGTGCTGAGCGATACCGTCATTGCCCAGAAGCAGACGGTAATCCCTACCAGGCTGTTGCTGAGACCCAGTCTGGTGGTCAGCCGCGCGAACGGGATCATCAGGGCCTGGAAGGGAATGGACATGAACGCGATGATGATATAAAAGCAGAGCTTGGTAAACCGGTTCGGGTGGCGCGTGATCCAGTATCCGTTCATACTGCAAAACACCACGCCGCCGATGTTTGAAAAAATCGAAATGAAGGCGGTGTTTTTCAGGGAATTCGCGAAATTCAGCCGGCGCCACGCGCTGGCATAGTTGACCGTCGTAAACTTCTCGCCGGGCAAGGAAAAAATGTTTCTGGCAATGTCCGCGTAGGGCTTGAAGGAGTTGACGACGATGATGTAAAACGGAACCAAGACAATGACCAGACACAGCACCAGCATCAGCGTACGCAGGTAGAAAAAGAAGCGCTTGCGAAGCCGCATGTTATTCATTACTGCGACACCTCCCTGCGGGACGTGATGGCCA
>CAYYBV010000335.1:0-2135 GCA_964469675.1 uncultured Verrucomicrobiota bacterium | reverse complement strand
CACCAACACCACGGAAAACCATCCCGTCATCGGCGCCAAGGTGAAACGCGCCGTCCGGCGCCACGGAACCAAGCTGATCGTGATCGATCCGCGCCGGATCGACCTCGTGAAATACGCGGACATCTGGCTGCGCCAGAAACCCGGCACGGATGTCGCCGTCATCAACGGGCTCATGAACGTCATTCTGGCCGAAGGCCTGGAAGACAAGCCCTACATCGCCGAAAGAACGGAAGGGTTTGACGCGCTCAAAGCAATGGTCGCCAAATACACACCCGAATACGTCGAAAAGATCTCCGGCGTGCCGGCGGAGGATTTAAGGAAAGCCGCCCGGATGTATGCCGCAGCCCAGCGCGCCAGCATCCTCTACGCGATGGGCATCACGCAGCACATCAGCGGGACGGACAACGTCAAAAGCTGCGCCAATCTGTCGATGCTGTGCGGCAACGTCGGCATTGAAGGCGGCGGTGTCAATCCGCTGCGCGGCCAGAACAACGTTCAGGGCGCCTGCGATATGGGCGCGCTGCCCAACGTTTATCCGGCTTACCAGCAGGTGGCAAACGACGACGTGCGCCGCAAGTTTGAAGCCGCCTGGGGCGCGTCCCTTTCGCCCAAACCGGGACTGACGATCATGGAAATGATGGCGGCCGCCGGCCAGGGCAAGATCAAAGCCATTTACATCATGGGTGAAAACCCGCTGCTGTCCGATCCGGATCTGCATCATGTGAAAAAAGAACTGGAAAAACTGGACCTGCTGGTCGTTCAGGATATTTTCCTTACCGAAACCGCCGCCATCGCGGACGTGGTTTTGCCCTCCGCCAGCTTTGCTGAAAAAGACGGCACCTTCTCCAACACGGAGCGGCGCGTGCAGCGTGTCCGCAAAGCGCTGGAACCGCCCGGAGAGGCGAAATCCGACTGGGAAATCCTCTGCGGCATTTCCAACCGGTTCGGGTACCCCATGAACTACGCTTCGGCAAAGGAAATCTTCGAGGAAGTGGCATCGGTGACGCCGAGCTACGCGGGCATTACCTACAAGCGGATCGAAAGGGAAGGCATCCAGTGGCCCTGCCCCACCCCTGAACACAAGGGAACCAAATTTTTGCACAAGGACAAGTTCTCGCGCGGCCTGGGACTGTTTTCCGCCATTGAATACATCGCTCCCGCGGAACTTCCGGACCAGGACTATCCCTTCCTGATGACCACGGGACGCGTTTTGTACCATTACCACACAGGCACCATGACCAGGCGGGCCAAGGGCCCCTCCGAGCGCTGTCCGGCAAGTCTCGTGGAAATCAATCCGGTCGACGCGGACAAACTCAACATCGCCGACGGCCAGGACGTCCTGGTCGCCTCGCGGCGCGGCGAAGTGAAGGCCAAAGCGCAGATTACCGAAAAGAGCGCGCCCGGAACGATTTTCATGAACTTCCACTTCACCGACACGCCGGTCAATCTCCTGACCAACCCGGCGCTCGACCCCGTGGGGAAAATTCCGGAATACAAGGTTTGCGCGGTCAAACTGCAGGCGGCCTGATCAGGCGTCAGCGGTCATGGATGATGTTTAAGATAACATAAAAAAAACCGAATATGCCCCTTGCAAGGGGCATATTCTTTATGTATAAGACCGTGGATGTTTTAGAGCTTCATGACACAATAAAAAATCATTTGTCTCGCCTGCGGATGTTTTCTTAGCGTGTCGCCAAATACATTTCAGGCCTGAAAGAAAGGCAAGGGAGGAATTAACCTATGGCTAATGAGAATTTGGAAAGTAAGCGATGGTTTATCGCCATTGCAGCCGTCGTCATTCAACTATGTCTCGGCACTGTCTATGCGTGGTCGGTTTTTAAAAACCCCCTGATGAACATGCACGGCTGGGATGGAAAATCCGTTCAGTACACCTTCATGCTGTTGATGCTGATCATCGGTCTTGCCGCAGCATTCGGTGGAACACTGGTAGATAAAAAAGGCCCCCGCTTCGTGGCTACGATCGGCGGCGTCCTTTTCGGTATCGGAACGCTGGTCGCCGGTTATGCCGATCAGATTGGCAGCCTGCCGCTGCTTTATCTGGGATTTGGCGTCATCGCGGCGCTGGGCAACGGCTTCGGCTACGTCACACCGATCGCCACATTGATTCGCTGGTT
>CAYYBV010000334.1:0-2165 GCA_964469675.1 uncultured Verrucomicrobiota bacterium | reverse complement strand
TATCGGGCATCATGGCTTCTTTGGTGATGGCCGGTTTGTTATGATAGCCCTGCATCACCTGCGCTCCGTAAACGACGATTTCGCCGTCCGGGCTGTCTTCTCCGACGCGGGATTTATCGATCACCACCTTCGTGTCCTTGAACGCCCTGCCGACCGTGCCGTATTTGTTGCCCCGTCCGGGCGAATTGCTGGAAATGACGGGCGAGGTTTCAGACAGACCGTAACCGTCATAGGTGGGCACGCCGACATCACTGAAGAACATGGCGATGTCCGGTTTCATCATCGCACCTCCGGTGACAACGTGTCTTAACCTTCCGCCGAAGATCGCCCGGATCTGCGAAAACACCAGGGCATCCAGGTCCTTGAAGTCTTTTGTTTTCTCGGCAAGGCCCCGGTTCTTGACGGCCTCGGTGCAGGCGGCGTCAAAGAACTGCTTTTTGACCGGATCGGCCGCCACGCCCTGCTGGATTTTGTCGTAAATAATGTTGAAGACCCGCGGTACGGCGGACATGTGGGTAGGCTTGACCTCGCTGAAATTGGCCAGAAGTTTGTCCGCGGATTCGGCAAATCCGAGGCTCCAGCCGCCAAAAATATACGTGTGCAGATCGGCGGTCAGACCGAAGCTGTGCGCCCAGGGAAGAATGCTCAAACCTACTTCATCCGTGAACCCTTCATCAAAAGTTGCATGACACTCCTTGGCGTTGTGCGTCATGTTGCCGTGATGCAGAAGCACGCCTTTCGGATCGCCGGTGGTGCCCGATGTGTAGATGATAAAAGCCGTTTCGGACCAGTGCGGTTTGTAGGAGGCAACGGGATTGGCCTTGCCCGTTTTTTCCAGCGCCGAAAGCGTTTTTTCTCCCTCGCCGAACAGGATAAAGATGTCCTTTAATGTTGGAATATTTTTCTGGAAACTTTTAACGGTATCGCAAATCTTCTGATCGCGGACAAAAAGATATTTAATGGCCGCGTCCTGGATGATGTATTGCCAGACCTTCTGCAGCTCTTTTTCATACATGGGCACGAAAATCCCGCCCAGGCCGTGGGTGGCATTGGCGCACACAAACCATTCCACGCAATTGCTGACAATGACGCCGACTTTTTCGCCTTTGCCGAGGCCCAGTTTGTTTAAAGCTCCTCGAAGGTTGTTCACCCGCTCGGCTACGGCGCTGTAGGTTACCCATTCATATTGGTCGGTCGTCTTGTTTTTGGTGCCGAACAGGTTGCAGGATGCAAACTTGGCCGCCGAGTTCTCGAAGAGATCGATCAGGTTGTTGGGTTTGGTGTAATAAACATCCAGGTTCTGTGACGGGACGACGACTTGCTGATTTGACATATGTTTCCTCCTTTGCAGAAAAAATGAAAATCGAATGAAATCATCTTTATGGGAAGTTGACAAAACGAAGAGATCATTTATCTATAAACCGAAGGGTGCATTGCTCATCTTTGAAGCAGCAGTTTTGATCATTATGTTCAAGAACAGCTTTGTTGATCAGGTTTTTGTTTTGTTGCCGTCATGGCGTCCGTATCCGACGCTATGTCTTGCATGGAGAGTGTTGCGCATTGCCACGCTTCTCATAGGGGGGTATTGCGCAGAAGTCAAGAACATATTGGCGGCAAATTGAGGTCGCAGCAAGCCGCGCAAAGGATTTGCCGATTTTCGGTGTGATTTCTTTGAACGTTTGCTGCCCCCGTCGCGCCCGATCCGTTCAGTATGAATTTTGTACTCCAGAATGCGCAACGGCTATAACACAAGCCGAATTTTATCCGGAAGACTTCATATCTCACTTGTGGTACATATCCAAAGCCAGTCCGGCCCAGTCCGGCCAAAACTGCCGGGCCGGACTGGCCTGTCCGCGGCGCTGACGGGCACGGAGGCATGACGGCGGCCGGATCTGGTGTCACAGAGAGATGCATTGGGGCATTCGGTTCAATTCGAATCATCACATCAGGACGATGGAACTTTTAAAAGCGAAAGGAGAAACACATCATGAAAAGAGGATGGAGAGGGGTTGTTTTACTGTTGGCGGCGGTCGTTTGCGGACCGTTCATGTTTTCCGGAATTTCGTCCGCGGCGGGACCGGGAAGCGAGGAGAAAATTTTTCAAAGCGGCGCGATTCTGACGGTGGCCGAATCCAAGCGGCTGATCGGCAAGGCGGTGGCGCAGA
>CAYYBV010000333.1:0-2165 GCA_964469675.1 uncultured Verrucomicrobiota bacterium | reverse complement strand
GGGCCCCGGCGGCACTTCATTGCACGGCCCCGGGCTTGGCAAAACGACTGGGGCCGATTATCCCCGCGCACAAAGTCATCGGCCAGCTGAACCGCTATTTCACCGACCGTTACGGGTTTGCACCGCAAACCAAAGTCATCGCGTTTTCCGGTGACAACCCCAACAGTCTGGCCGCGCTGGGCCTGGCGCGTTCCGGCGATATTGCCATCAGCCTGGGCACGAGTGATACGGTCTTCGGCGCCCTGGACGATCCCAAGCCATCCGCCGCGGAGGGCCACATTTTCGGCAACCCGATCAACCCCCATGGCTATATGGCGCTCATCTGTTACAAGAACGGATCACTCACCCGTGAAACGGTGCGTAATGAATTTGCACGGGGATCATGGCAAGCATTTGAAACCGCCCTGGCCAGGACGACGGCCGGCAACGGTGGCCGGATCGGGTTGTATTTCAAGGAACCGGAAATCACGCCGACAGTACTAAATCCGGGAATTTATCGATTCGGCCTGGACGAGCGTCCCACGCGGTTTACATCGGAACAGAACGTGCGCGCCGTGGTGGAAGGACAATTTCTTTCCATGCGCCTGCATGGCAAGAATATTGGACTCGTACCACAAAAAATCCTGGCTACCGGTGGGGCCTCGGTGAACAAGAGTTTGTTGCAGATAATGGCCGACGTATTCGGAACGCCAGTCTATGTATCCAGTCAGCCTAACTCAGCTTCGCTGGGCGCCGCGTACCGGGCCTTGCATGGCTGGCATTGCGCGCGCGCGCGCAAATTTGTGCCGTTCGCACAGGTCATCAAGACAATGGCATCGTTCACGTTGGCCGCCAAACCGGAGCGGGAGAACTATCGCATCTACACCGCCATGTTAAAGCGCTATGCCAAGCTGGAAAAACGCGTAATATCTATTTCAGCACAATCCGTTCCGGAACAATGACAGGATGTTTCTGGCGTTTGACCCAATATTCACGACCACTGATAATCAAGCGCCGGTAAACCAGAGCTTCCAACTGGGCCTGGTTGCCTTTAACAAAGCAGATTGTCGCCGAATTCTTATTACCACCCGCATCAGTCACCAAACGGAAATCACTGGGCGCCCGGAAGATAAAGTCTTTCGCGCGCAAAACCCCCTCAACCTCGCGCCAATTCCCCTGCCCTATGCCTGGCACCAGATCGAGCCCCAGCGGCGTAAAAAAAACGCTCGATGTGACCGGCGTCAGGACGGATGCTGGCTTGGACTCAATCACCGGTAAAACCGGCACGGGTGCGGTTGTCTTTGGCACAGGATCCGGCGGCTTGACCGCCGCTACGGGTTTGGCTGGCGTCACAATCGTTGCCGTTTTAACCGCCTCCGCCGGCACGATTGGCTGGTCCGCTTCCTGGCTGGCCTTTTCCAACTTGGCCGGCTCCACATAGGTCCGGGGAACCTCTTTCACCAATGGCCGGGCAATCCACAGGGAACAGGCTGCCGGCGGAGCTATTTTCACCCACTCGGCATGGGTCCCACGCACTTCAATTTTTTCCCCCGGAGACAACTGGCCAACAATATTGAAATTAATGCCGGCGCCCGCGCGAACGTTTACTTTTTTGCGGCAATTAATTGCGCCGTCCTTGACGTAATCACCCAGCACCCAAAGATCAACATTGGTGGGCGGCACAACCTCAACCCATTCATTGTTCATCATTTTTGCTGACAGGATATCGTTTTCGGAAACTTGGCCGACCACTTCCGAGGTAACAAGGGCCTTGGCTCGTAAGTTACAGTTGTTTTTAAGAATCTTGACCCTCGTCAAAGCCGCGTCTTGGGCCAGTCCAATCAGAGCCACCCCCCCCAGCATCATTGCCCATATCCATCGTTTCATCAAACACCTCCGGATTTATATATCCCGCTATATGGCAAAGTATAGCCGCTGCTTTGCTATGATCAACATGAATGTGACGCCGGCGCCACATTGCGCAGCGCCTGGATTTCTGCATCGTGTAAATGCCGCCAGGCGCCGGGGCGCAAGGCAACGCATAAAGTTGCAGGCATACCCACCACCAGGCGATCAAGGATCAACGGGCCGATGGCAACCCGCTGAAGACGCAAAATGGCAATACCAAGCACGTCAAACATCCGACGGATATGCCAATTACGCCCCGCGACCAGTCGGACCTTATA
>CAYYBV010000332.1:1516-2195 GCA_964469675.1 uncultured Verrucomicrobiota bacterium | reverse complement strand
CCACCAGCGCGATGATCGAGACCTGCTGTGCGGAGGTCGCAACGGGGATGGGGAGCTTTTTCCAATCGTCGGGGTAGAGGTCGGTGTTGCTGCGGCGGTTGGCGCGGAGAAAATCGCGGGCGAGCGAGGAGTTCATCACCGCCAGCAGGAATTTGACGGCATAGCCTTGGCTACGCTCCTCCAGTTCCTCCCGTTTGGGCAGGTCGGGCCGGGGCTTTTCATTGATATACCGCGCCGCTTTTTCCAATGATCGGTTGCGGACTCCGCCAAGCAGGCACCATGGAAGACAAAGCATGACAGTATGATTACACAACGTATTCTTGTCATCAAAGGCGCAACGTAGTCCATCTCCACCAGTACGATGTATAAAAATTTTTTCAGGCACGGCATATAGCTCGGAAAATGTCGGACGGCGAAACAGTTGTGGTGCGCGACTTGTTCCCCACTCCAACCATTTATGCTCGGCCGGAAGCCAACGGGCGAGATGCTTGCCCTCGACAAACAGTTTCGGGTGTTTGGCATCTTTGCGGTCTGACACCAGGTCGGATAGTTCAAAGGCACCGTGCGCTACTTTTTCATCGGCATGTGCGACCATGCCCACGCTGATATAGCAGATTTCTTCTAATGTCAAGGTCTGGCTGGTAAACTCTTGCACCGCTGCGTCCTCCGGGAAGAAGGC